>CAKRNW010000127.1 GCA_934371505.1 uncultured Lachnospiraceae bacterium | reverse complement strand
CCTCCTTTGTTTTCGGTATATACCGATTATAGTGTTTTGAGCAGGAAAAAGCAATATTCTTTTCAAGCTATGCCAATAAACTGATTTTTCAGGCGGACTCCTGTTGTCTATCAGAAATACTCTTGAGGTTCTTAGCTGATAGCTCGAACTATTATGATGACAATATCATTGCTTACGCAATTCGTGAAATGTATAATTATAAGGTATGGGTATTAGACACACAAAGGTAAATAGGGATATTTTATTTTCATTCTTTACTTTATGCATAAGTTATGCAGGGAGAAAAGTCAAGAGAAAATCTGGAAACCGCTTGAACCTTACGGGTTTCCATACTAAGATGGAAACTAAGAAAGAGAATTTAGTTTCCACAAGGAGGATGCTCATGCAGGACGATGTAAGCGCAATGGTGTGCGCACAGGCTATGGAACTGTTTCGCCAGCAGGGACTGCGGTTTGCCATGCCGGAGGAATACAGTGCCCTGGACTTGCGGCAAATATGGACTGTCTGGATCGCCCCTCTCCTACAAACTCAAGCTGGGCTGGTGTATGCACTGTCGGCATCTTATGTGATGTACGATTATCAGGATGTGCTGGTGTTTTCGGCATCCGGTATCAAATGGATGGGATAGAATAAAAAAGAAAGGGAAGAAAATGACAAAGGAAGAATTATATTTAAGCATACTCAATAATATTCAGGATGGTGTGTATTATGTGGATATCCATCGAAAGATTAAATTCTGGAATAAGGGAGCAGAACAGATAACCGGGTATCAGGCAGATGAAATGATAGGTTTGGACTGTCCGGAATCGAAACTGAATCACATTGATGAATTTGGTAATCATCTGTGCATCACAGGTTGTCCGTTATTTGCAACGAATATTGATGGTGTTGTCCGCACAGAAAGAGTGTTTGTGAGGCATAAAAACGGATATCGGATTCCTCTTCTGACAACCGTATACCCGATCAGGGAAAATGGAGTGATCGTAGGATCTGTTGAAGTGTTTAACCGGAATTCTCCCAAAGCATATGATGATGATTTAATTGAAAATCTGTCTGAGAAAGCGATGCACGATTCGCTGACCAGGCTACCTAACAGATCATATCTGGAGAGTTTTTTGCAGTATAAATTGTCTGAATATCAGCGCTTTGGTAAACGATTTGCATTGCTTTTTGTGGATATTGACCATTTCAGGGTATTTAACAATACCTATGGACATGATACTGGCGATCTGGTTCTGATTGATATTGCGAAGAGCATAGGGCACATCATTAAGAAGGATGATATGTTTGGCAGATGGGGTGGCGAAGAATTTGTAGGTATCTTTTCCATTAACAGAAATTATGAAGCGTCTGTTATTGCTGAACGAATAAGACAGCTGGTAGAAAACACAGTGGTTACAAATTCAGATGGGCAGGAGCTCAAGGTCACTATTAGCGTAGGAGTTACTGTATCAAGACCTCAGGACACACCTGATGACATCATTAAAAGAGCGGATAGCCTTATGTATCAGAGTAAGCATAATGGAAGAAACATGGTTTCCACTGATGTGTCGTCAGAATATTCATCGATATAACTTACAAAGTAATCATGAGCTTAAACCAGCCGCCCTCTGTGGAAAAATCATAAAAGGCATTATGCTTTTCACAGAAAGCCATGATGGAGCGTGTACCAGTGCCATGACCGGTTCTGGTGGAAGTGGGCAGTCCGTTTCTACCAAAGGTGATCTGCCCTTGATAAGGGTTTGTAATCTCAAACATAAAGGCAGGCTTATAGATGCAGCGGATGATAATTTTTCTTTCATTCGCAGGAAGCTCTGTACATGCTTTGGTGGCATTTTCCAGAGCATTGGCAAAACAGATGGAAAGCTCTGCAGAGTCAACAGGGAGGATTTCCGGAATTGCAAGATGGTGCTCTATGGTAATGCCCAGATTGCGAGCCTGCCCAAGATAAGCAGTGAGTGTAGCATTTAATATGGGATCACTGCAGTATTGAGTGGGAGTGCTCAGCCGGTTCAGCTCCGTTGATTCGGATACAAGCGCAAGAATGGCATCCGCATTTCCTTCTTTAGCCAGGGCAGAGATATCGGACAGCATCTTGTGAGTATCCTGCCAGATGAGCTTTACTTCCTCTGCATTCCGTTTCGTATCTTCAATATGCTTCTTTATGCCCTGTATCTGCATTTCCAGAATCTCCCGGTTCTGCTCATCCATCTGATACTGATACTGTGTCTGCAGATATTGGAATACAGCATAATAAATGATGGCAATGACAGCACCTGAGAGGTAGAACAGGGGTGGGAAAGCCGGGTTCTGTGTATAGTGTACCGGATAGAGTGCGAGCGTCATTACAAAAAGGAAAAAGGCGATAGGAATCAGCGCGAGGATTCCCCAGCCCTGGGTATTGCCCCCGGTTATATCAAGGAAGGCCCTTCTCAGAACAAAAAATTCAAAAGCAATCGCAGCAAGATAGACAGACAGCAGAAGTATGGCATTTGACAGCAGCGTACCTTTAAACAGTGTGTTGAGCAATGTCACACTGATCAGAAGATAGAGTGAGAGCAAAAGCTGTGACAGGCATTTGAAAACATGCCTTGAAACGGAAGTGTCTGCGGCCAGATAGGTTATGGCCACGCCCGGCAGGGAAATCGTAAGGATTACGCTTCTGAGAAAGGACAGAAATCCCACAAAATGCATGAAAAAAAAGGTAAACGCAATGGCATAAACAGCATATCCGCCTAACAACAGCATATTTTTCTTACGGTTTCTTTTCATCGGAGAAGTGGCAACTACCATGCCCAGTGTACCAAATATAGCGACAAAGATACGGTAGAGCTGGTAAGCCGTATTGTTATCAAAAATCATAGGATTCCTCCATTTTGAGCATGATCATAATGTGACGATAACCTTAAACCAGCCATTTTCAGCCGTAAAGGAGTAAAAGGCATCATATTTCTCGCAGAAAGCCACGATGGAACGGACGTGGGCTTCCATGCCCCCTTCCGGTAATCGTGGAAGCCCATTTCTGCCAAAGGTTATCCTGTCCGGCTGAGGATTTTTAATCTCAAACATCAGTTTCGGTTTCCCAATGCAATGAAATATAATTTTCCGTTTCTCCTCTGGTAACTTTTCACAGCATTCTATGGCATTTCCAAGGGCATTGGCAAAGCAGATGGCAAGTCCTGCAGAGTTAACCGGAAGAACCTCCGGGATTGTGACAGAGGTCTGAAGCAGAATGCCGGATTCCTCTGCGGATTTAAGATAAGAATAAAGTGTTGTATCCAAAAGGGCATCTGTGCAGTAATGAAAGGCTTCAGGCATATCCGGCTTCTGGCGGGCGATGCCGGTAAAGTCAAGGATTGCCTGCATATCTCCGCTCTCAGCAAGAGATGCGATGGTAGAGAGTATATGACGGGTGTCGTGCCGGATGATTTTTGTCTGCTCTGCAAGCTTTTCCATGTCGGCAGCCTCTCTCTGTATATTTTGTACCTGCAGTTCAAGAATCTTCCTGTTATGCTCTATTTCCTGCCTGTGATACTGCAGGGAAAGAAATACGCCGATTGCAGTGTAAAGAATGACAATGACCACACCCAGCAGGTAGATCATCACCACACTTGTAGGGCGTTTACTATAATGCTCCGGATAAAAAGCAAGTGCTACGGCAAGGATAATCAACGCACAGGGAATCAGGGAAAGGATACCCCAGCCCTTCTTGATCTCTGTAATGAAATCCAGATAGATACGGCGCATGAAATGAAAATCAAACAGAATGATAAGCAGATAGGCGAGCAGGCGCATCAGGATATCGGAAAGCTCCGTTCCGTGTAGCGCAGTATTTAGGAGTGTGATGGTGCCTGCAATGTATAAAGAAACCAGTATGTGTGTTGCACGGATGAATACCAGACGGGGAAATGGCTCATCCGATATATTATGCAGCAGAAGTATGGCAGGGCAGGATATGGTCAGGATAAATACCCGCAGCAAATGCTGGTAGCTGAAAAAATAGATGATTGCATAGGATGAAAGTATGACATAAAGGAAGTAGGAAGCAAAAATGATGATACTTATGGGCTTCTCCTTCAAACAGCGGAACTTCGTGGTGGAGCCCATCATGCCTAAGGTACCTGTGAAGGTAATCATAACTTTTAAGATCAAAAAAATAATATTATCCTCAAAAAGCATGGTATCTGCCTCCGTTCAGCCAAAAGTCCGCCCACTCCTTCTTAACTGTCTCGTACATGCGGCGTGGAACCGGAACGCGGAGATTCCCGGTCAGCAGCAGGTCTGACTTGGTAACCTCTGTGACATGGAATAAATTGACGACAAAGGAGGAACCTACCAGAAGCATTCTTTTGTGTGCCAGCAGCCCGGTCACAGCATTCTGGAAGGAACCGTTAAAGCTGGTGCTGTGTATCACGGTATTATTTGTCAGATGGTAATCGATATGTTTATCTATGCGTTCTGCATACCGTATGTCTGCAATAGGGATCATACGGATGCTGTCCGATGTCTTAATGGCAACAGTCGCCTGCATGATCTGTGAAAAAGAGCGGTAAGCCTTATCTAGGCTTTGGAAAAACAGCTCGCTCCTGACAGGCTTTAACAGGTAATCAAAGGCATCTACCCGGTAAGAATCCAGCGCAAAGTCCGGAGAGGTGGTGAGGTAGAGCAGGAATCCCCTATCATCACGCATTCTCAGGGCAGCGCCAAGCTCGATGCCATTCATTTCCGGCATAATACAGTCCAGAATATAGAGGTCAAAGCCACCGTGTTCATCTACATGGTTTATCAGCTCTTTTCCGGATGTAAAAGAAGATAAGGAAAGGGTTCGGTCAGAATGGATCTGTTTATATTGCCGGATAAGCTCCATGGTTCTTTCATGGCTGGTTATTTCATCATCACATAAAGCAATCTGCAAGGCACAATCCCCCTCCCGTTTTATTCTCAGCATTGTATGGCAATTACCTCTATAGTGTAGCAAAGAAGGTAGAATGAGTCAACGAAACAGGGGGTGACCAAATCCGAACAAAAAGCTGCCAAATCCGCAATGATACCCATAACAAAAAGC
>CAKRNW010000126.1 GCA_934371505.1 uncultured Lachnospiraceae bacterium | reverse complement strand
CACATAAAGATAAATAAGGAGCATTTCAGGGGGATTCCCATGAAAAAAGTGCAGAAAGCGGACGGACAATCGAAGAAAAAAGGAACAGACTGGAGACGGTCGGGCTTTGCCTGGATACTGACAGCACTGTTCCTTTTTCTGTGTAATGTGACAGCATGGACAGGAGTGGTGCAGGCAGAGGGGGAGGAAACGGCTGGAGGAGACATGGAGGCGGTGGACGGCGTGGTGCCTTCCACCTCCATTTTACTCATGGAGGCAAGCACGGGAAAAGTCATCAAGGAGCAGGATGCGGATGTGTGCAGGCCACCCGCCAGTGTCACCAAGGTAATGACCTTACTCCTCACCTTTGAGAAACTTTCCCAGGGAAAAATCCATCTGACCGACGAAGTGACCACCAGTGCCAGAGCTAAATCCATGGGCGGTTCCCAGGTCTTTCTGGAGGAAGGAGAGATTCAGACAGTGGAGACTCTGATTAAGTGTATCGCGGTGGCATCCGGCAATGATGCCTCTGTTGCCGTGGCGGAGCATATCGCCGGTTCTGAGGAAGAATTTGTGAAGCTGATGAACGAAAAAGCAGACCAGCTTGGCATGAAAAACACCCATTTTGTGGACTGCTGCGGGCTGACGGACTCCACGGAGCATTACACCACCGCCCGGGATGTGGCATTGATGTCCAGGGAGTTAATCACTAAATACCCGGACATTTTTAACTATACTACCATCTGGATGGAGGATATCACTCACACCACTGCCAGAGGGAGCAGCAACTTCACCCTTTCCAGCACCAATAAATTGTTAAAGCAATATCAATGGGCAAACGGACTGAAGACCGGATTTACTTCCCGTGCCAAATATTGTATTACCGCCACCGCCTGCAAGGATGAGATTGAATTGATTGCAGTTATTATGGGAGCGGAAACAAAAGAAATACGGAACCAGACGGCGATTGAGTTATTCAATTATGGCTACAGCGTCAGCAATCTTTATCTGGATGCTAACCAGGATACCCTGGAGCCTGTCCTGGTGGAAGGAGGGGTAGAAGATACCGTTTCTGTCTATATTGAGGAGCCTTTCCGGTATCTGGATATCGACGGAAACGATTTAAGCCAGATAGAAAAGACCCTCCAGCTCCCGGAGAAGGTAACCGCCCCGGTGGAGGAAGGTGGGGTAGCAGGCAGAGTGGTATACCGGCTGGGGGATCAGGAAATCGGTTCTGTCTGTGTTCTTTACGGAAATCCGGTGGAGCAGGCGTTTTATCTGGACTATCTGAAAAAGACCATTCATACTTTTTTCCTTTAAAGATTTGCGTAAATGGGAAAAGATGCTATAATAGACGGAAATCAGAGAAGGATGTGCAATCCCTGCGCAGAAAGGAAGAATACCATGTACGAGAAAGAATGTACGTTTTTACGAAATACAGCAAAGATGGCACTTCGGAAATATTTATCTGCCCCGAAGGATGTCAGCGCAAAAGCGGAATACGATGTGGTGACTACCGTAGATACCAATGTGGAACAGTTTGTGATGGAGGAAATCCGCCGCAATTATCCTAAAGATACCATTCTCAGCGAGGAATCCCATCCCACAGAGAGTCTGGGAAAACGTACCTGGGTTCTGGATCCCATTGATGGCACCTGGAATTTTATGGGAGGTTCCCCGTTATTTGGTTTTCAGGGAGCCTTCTGTGTGGACGGAAAGCCGGTGGTATCTGTGATTATTCTCCCCATGCTGCGGGAGGAATATTATGCTATCAAAGGAAAGGGCGCTTACTGTAATGGCAAAAAGATTTCCGTTTTCCCCAAGGAAAATCTTCATCAGACCATTGTAAGTTTCAGTGATTATAATCATGAGCAGCCTTTGGAAAAACAGCCGGTTTACCAGATGCAGCAACGCCTTTACAATAAAATCGGACGGCTGAGAGGTTTTGGGGCCGCCTGCTTTGATCTTACCAGTGTGGCAAGTGGGCGTACCGATGCCTATGTACTGGTAACCCACAACCTCTGGGATATTCTTCCCGGTGCGTTCCTCTGCAAGGAGGCGGGTGCCAGCGTCTGTGACATTACCGGGCGTAAATACCAGACAAATGCCGATGGCATTGTGGTTGCCAATTCAGAAAAACTAAAAAATGTGATTGTGTCTGCCATTACCGGTAAAAGCAGTAAGCCCCGGAGACGAAACAACCGTAACAACAAGACAGGTAACAATCCCAACAACGGCAAAGCCGGGAAAGAATAGAAGTTATGTGGATAGGACTTCTTACCATCTTAGGACTTTTTATATTGTATGCCGTGATAAGCTGGATTCACTGCATGATTGGCTTTCGGAAGAACCGTTTTACCTTCCGGGATGCCCGAATCAAAGAAGCCTGCCGAATGGTGGTGCTTTCGGACTTGCATGGCAGAACTTTTGGCAAAAACAGTGAAAAGCTGATTCGTTCCATTGAGGAGGAAAAACCGGATGCGGTTCTCATTACCGGAGATATGATTACCGCCACGAAGGACTGTGACTACCGGGTGGCGTTGTCCGTCTGCGAGCAGTTGGCAAAAAAATATCCCGTTTACTATGCCCTGGGAAATCACGAGCAGAAATGGAAAGAGCGTACTTATAAATTTGGAAATGTGTATCAGGAATACGAACAGAAACTGAAAGACGCCGGAGTGCAGATTCTGGAAAACCAGCATATTTTACTGCCCCGATTTGGAATCGCCCTTTATGGGCTTTGTATGAATCATGACATTTACTATAAGCGGCTGACAGAGGTGCCTATGGAAACCACCTATCTGCCGGGAATTTTGGGGAAACCGGAAGAAGGAGTGTACTGTGTCCTTCTGGCGCACAATCCCGATTATTTCCCCTATTATGCCGCCTGGGGGGCGGATTTGACCCTCTCCGGACATGTACACGGAGGCATTGTGAATGTTCCGGGACTGGGTGGCGTCATAGCCCCTTCTTTAAAATTGTTTCCCAAATACGATGCCGGCCTTTTTACCGAAGGAAAGGCGCAGATGGTATTAAGCCGGGGGCTGGGAACCCATACCTTACCGGTGCGGGTGTGGAATCCGGCGGAACTCATCTGCCTGGAGCTGACTCCTGAGAAAAAGCAGAATACAAAAAAGTAAACCCAAAAGAACAGGCGTTCCTTGTACTTTACCCTTAATTTTGCTACAATATCTTGTGTTTTGATAGCAAGTAGGAGAACATACATGGCAATTTCTGTAAAGCTGGAAGTATTTGAAGGGCCTCTCGACCTGTTACTTCATTTAATTGATAAAAATAAAATTGATGTTTACGATATTCCTATCGCGGAAATCACGGAACAATATCTGGACTACATCCGGAAAATGCCTACGGAAGACATGAACGTGATGAGCGAATTTCTGGTGATGGCGGCGACTCTGCTGGATATTAAGTGCAAGATGCTGTTACCCAGAGAGGTGAATGAGGAAGGGGAGGAAGAAGACCCCAGAGCCGAACTGGTGGAGCGCCTGTTGGAGTACAAAATGTACAAATACATGGCGTATGAGTTAAAAGACCGCCAGATGGATGCAGAGCAGGTGTTGTACCGCGTCAAGAACCTTCCCAAGGAAGTGGCATCTTACCGTCCACCTTTAAATTACGAGGAACTGTTGGGAGATTTGACCTTAAATAAGCTGCAGGATATTTTCCAGTCCATGTTAAAGCGGCAGGAGGATAAAATTGACCCCGTCCGCTCCAATTTCGGCAAAATCGAAAAAGACGAGATTGATATGGATGCCAAAATGGTGTACATCGAGGATTATGTACGCAGCCACCGCACTTTCAGTTTCCGCAGCCTGCTTGAAAAACAGCACAGCAAGGTGGAAATCATCGTGACATTCATGGTCATTCTGGAAATGATGAAGCTGGGACGGATTGGAATCATCCAGGAGAATCTTTTTGACGATATCCAGATTACTGTGAAGGATGTGGCGTAAGTTCAAAAGGGGTACATAGCAGGAGCATAGAGGGATGGAAAGAACAAAGGCGCAAGCTGTGATTGAGGCAATTCTGTTTGCCATGGGGGAATCTGTGGAGATTTCCAGGCTGGCAGAGGTCATTGAAGAAGATAAAAAGATAACGAAACAAATATTGAATGAGATGGCAGAGCAGTATCAGGAGGAGAACAGGGGGATTTCGCTCATCTGGCTGGAGGACAGCGTGCAGCTATGCTCTAAGGGAGAGCTTTACGAGTATCTGATTAAGATTGCCAAAGTCCCCAGAAAAGTGGTGCTTACCGATTCCCTGATGGAAACCCTTTCCATCATTGCCTACAAACAGCCCATTACCCGGCTGGAAATTGAGAAAATCCGTGGAGTAAGCTGCGACCATGCCGTGAACCGACTGCTGGAATTTGAACTGATTACGGAGCTGGGGAGAAAGGATGCTCCTGGTCGTCCCTTACTGTTTGGAACCACGGAACAGTTTTTGCGCAGTTTCGGCGTGAAGTCTCTGGAGGAACTGCCGGAGGTCAGCACCGTGCAGCTGGAAGAATTCAAACAGCAGGCTGAAGAAGAAATTGATATGACACTGGAAATTTAAAAAGAAAGACAACGCTCCCTGATTTTGTTATGATGGGAGCGTATTTTGCTTACAGGAGAACCTATGAACAGACAGTGTGTACTTGGAATTGTTGCCCATGTAGATGCAGGAAAAACCACCTTGACAGAGGGCATGTTATATAAGAGCGGCACCATCCGCCGTGCAGGGCGGGTTGACCATGGAGATGCCTTTCTGGATACGGATGCCATGGAAAAAGACCGGGGCATCACCATCTTTTCCAAACAGGCACGAATGCAGTACAAGGAACTGGACATCACCATTCTGGACACACCGGGGCATGTGGACTTCGGTGCTGAAATGGAACGAACCCTACAGGTGCTGGACTATGGTATTCTGGTCATCAGCGGTGCGGATGGCGTGCAGGCACACACGGAAACTCTTTGGAAACTGTTAAGACGATATGAAATTCCCACCTTTCTTTTCATCAATAAAATGGATCAGCCGGGAACAGACCGGGAGGCACTGCTGACTTCCCTGCAGAAAAAGCTGGACAGCCGCTGTGTGGACTTTACCGGCATTTCCATCAGAGAAGAACAGCTTGTGGCAGAAGGCGTGGATTTACAAACCTTTGAGGAGGCGGCAGCCACCTGTAATGAGGAAGTTTTAACTACTTATCTGGAAACAGGAAAAATTGAACCCTTGCAGCTACGGGAGTTAATCGCAGAACGGGAACTGTTCCCCTGTTTCTTTGGCTCTGCCTTGAAAATGGAAGGTGTGACAGAACTGTTAGACGGTCTGGATTTCCTGATACTCCCTAAAGAATGCGGGCAGGAATTTGC
>CAKRNW010000125.1 GCA_934371505.1 uncultured Lachnospiraceae bacterium | reverse complement strand
GTGGGACACTTTGAACCCCTTCGGCATTATGCGGAGGTACATCTATTGTTAGAGCCGGGAGAGCTGGGCAGTGGACTGCAGTTTTTCTCCGAATGCAGTGAAGATGTGTTAGATAGAAACTGGCAGAGGCTGATCCGCACCCATTTGGAGGAGCGCACTCACCGGGGCGTTTTGCTAGGTGCCCCCATTACGGATATGAGGATTACCCTTTTGACCGGGCGTGCCCATCCCAAGCATACGGAGGGCGGTGATTTCCGGCAGGCAACCTACCGTGCCATCCGCCAGGGACTGATGCAGGCAGAAAATCTTCTTTTGGAGCCATATTACAGCTACCACCTGCAAATCCCGGAAGGTGTGATTGGGCGGGCGATGAGTGATATGGAGCGGAAAAATGCATCCTGTCGGATTGAAAATACGGCAGATGGGCAGGCATATTTAAGCGGTTCGGGTCCGGTATCCACCTTAAACGGTTACCAGACCGAGGTGGTGGCTTACACCAAGGGATTGGGAAGGTTTACCTGCGAACTGGCGGGGTATGCTCCCTGTCATAACACCCAGGAGGTTCTGGAGCAGTCCGGCTATGATCCGGAGGCAGATGTGCGGAATCCTTCCTCCTCGGTATTCTGTGCCCACGGCGCCGGCTTTATTGTGCCCTGGAACGAGGTGCCGGACTATATGCATCTGGAGGCAGTGTACCAGAACCCAGAGGCAGGAATCCGTAAAGAAGAAAAGGAACCGGTGGTGTACAGCCGCAGTGTCCATGCAGTGGAAAAATGGATTGGCACCGAGGAAGTGGACGAGATCCTCAACCGGACGCTTTATGCCAACCAGAAGAAGGAGTTCATTCCCCATAAGGGAATCCGCAGCCGGAGAGTTATCACGGCACCGGAACCCAGAGAAGTGGAATACCGCCCCAGCACCGATACCAGGGAGGAATATCTCCTGGTGGACGGCTATAATGTGATTCACGCTTGGAAGGAACTGTGGGAGCTGTCCCAGCGTAATATGGATAGTGCCAGAGATAAGCTGATGGATATTTTGTGCAACTACCAGGGCATGAAAAAATGTGAAGTCATTGTGGTATTTGACGCATACAAAGTGACGGGGCATGCCACCGATTACTTTGATTATCATAATATCCATGTGGTGTATACCAAGGAGGCAGAGACCGCCGACCAGTTTATTGAAAAATTTGCCCATTCCAATAAAGGCAAATACTGGATACGTGTAGTAACCTCCGATGGACTGGAACAGATTATCATCAGAGGGCAGGGCTGTCTGCCGGTTTCCTCCAGGGAGTTTGAGGAGGAAGTGCGGGCTGCAGAACAGAACCTCCGGGATGATTATCTGGAAAAGCAGAAAGGAAATGATTGCTTTCATCACGTTAATGTGCTAAAATACACTGGATTGTAGATTAGCAATCAAAGTAGGAGGATTTATTATGAAGAAAAAGATGTTGGCTGTCTTAATGGCAGCATGTGTGATGACCACCATGAGCGGCTGTGGAAACAGCAGCAATGCAGGCACAGAGACAACAAGTGATGCCGAGACCGGAAGTGCAGAGACCACTGCCCAGGAAGAAACCACAGCAGAGGATACCTCCGCTGTAACCGATGGTGCTGTTTACAAAATCGGTATCTGCAACTATGTGGATGACGCATCCTTAAACCAGATTGTGGAGAACATCCAGTCCCGACTGGAAGAGCTGGGCACCGAAAACGGTGTCACTTTTGAGGTTTCCTATGACAACTGTAATGCGGATGCTGCAGTGATGAACCAGATTATTGAGAACTTTATCGCAGACGATGTGGATTTGATGATTGGTGTGGCAACCCCCGTTGCCATGCAGATGCAGGCAGCTACCGAGGATAACCAGATTCCCGTTGTTTTCTCCGCTGTCTCTGATCCGGAGGGCGCAGGACTGGTAGAGAGCATGGATGCTCCCGGTGCAAACATTACCGGAACCTCCGACTATCTGGATACCGATGCCATTTTCAATCTGATTTTTACCGCAGACCCGGAGGCAAAAACCATCGGTCTGTTATATGACCAGGGACAGGATTCCTCTGCAAGACCGATTCAGATGGCAAAAGATTATCTGGACAAAAAAGGCGTTTCCTATGTAGAGCGCACCGGAACCAACAACTCCGAGGTAATGTTAGCAGCAGAGGCACTGGTAGCCGATGGCGTTGATGCCGTATTTACCCCTACCGACAACACTATTATGACTGCTGAGCTTTCCATCTATGAGACATTGGCCCAGGCTGGAATTCCCCAGTACACAGGTGCTGATTCCTTCGCTTTAAACGGTGCTTTCCTGGGCTATGGCGTTGACTACGCAAACCTTGGTGTGGAGACTGCCAATATGGTCAAACAGATCCTGGTAGACGGTGCAGCCCCTGCAAGCCTGGCTGTTATGACCTTTGACAATGGCTCGGCCACCATCAATACCGAGACCTGTGCAGAAATCGGCTGGGATTTTGAAACCATCAAGGAGTCTTTTGCTCCCTTCTGCACCAAAGTGAACGAGATTACTACCGCAGAGAGCTTTGAGTAAGCTTTCGCAAAAAGGAGAACAACCATGTCTTTCACCGCTGTATTAAATTTGGGACAGACGGCATTGGAACTGGGACTGATTTACTCCCTCACGGTTCTGGCACTGTTTCTAAGCTATTCCATGCTGAATGTGTGCGATTTGTCCACGGACGGCTGCTTTACACTGGGGGCTGCCGTAGGAGCCGTTGTGGCAATCTCCGGTCATCCCTTCCTGGCAATTTTTGCAGCCATGCTTGCAGGAATCTGCTCTGGCTTTGTGACTGCTTTTCTGCAGACCCGGATGGGCGTTGACAGCCTGTTAGCCGGAATTATCGTGAATACCGGTCTGTATTCCATCAATATTGCGGTGATGGGCGGCTCTTCCCTTTTAAATATGAACAAAACGGACACCGTATTTACCAGAATGAAAGCATTTCTGGCAGATACACCGTTCCACGATAAGCAGACATTCATTGTTGTGTTAATCGCAGTGGCACTGGTGGTTTTGTTTCTGACCCTGTTTCTCAGAACCCGGCTGGGACTGGCTATCCGTGCCACCGGAAATAATCCGGATATGGTGCGTTCTTCCTCCATCAACCCGATTTTTACCACCACCGTAGGACTTTGCGTGGCAAATGCCTTTACCGGACTGTCCGGCTGTCTGTTGGGGCAGGCGCAGAAATCCGTCAGCATTGACATAGGCAGTGGCGTGGTAACCATTGCACTGGCGTCCCTCCTGATTGGCGGAACCTTTATGGGAAAAGGCGGCATCTGTATCAGAGCCATTGGCGTGGTGTTAGGCTCTGTTATTTTCCGCGTGATTTATGCGGTTGCCCTGCGGCTTAATATGCCTGCTTTCATGCTGAAACTGGTATCCTCTGTCATTGTTATTCTGGCAATTTCAGGACCTTATTTAAAGAAACAATGGCCTACGGTGAAACGTTGGCTGGCACACCGGAAAGGGGGTAGCACCCATGCTTAACATCCAGCATATTTCCAAAACCTTCAATCCTGGTACAGTCAATGAAAAAACCGCCATGAATGACTTGTCCCTTCATTTAAAATCAGGGGATTTCGCCACGATCATCGGCAGTAACGGTGCGGGTAAATCCACGCTGTTTAATGCCATTTGTGGCGATTTTCTCACGGATAAGGGTACCATTTATCTGGACGGACAGGATGTGACCTTCCTGCCGGTACATGCCCGTGCAAGACAGATTGGACGGTTATATCAGGATCCCATGCGGGGAAGTGCCCCCGGAATGAGCATTGAGGAAAACCTGGCACTTGCCTGTGGACACGGCGGTTGGTTTGGAACCATCAGCAGAGCGGATAAAGAACGGTTCCGGGAAGAACTGGCGCGTCTGGAAATGGGTCTGGAAGACCGGATGAAACAGCCGGTAGGACTTTTATCCGGTGGTCAGAGACAAGCACTCACCTTACTGATGGCCACCATGAATTGTCCCAAATTACTGTTGCTGGATGAACATACCGCTGCCCTGGATCCTGCAACGGCGGATAAGGTGCTGGAGATTACGAAGGAAGTGGTGGAAAAGAACCACATCACCACGCTGATGGTCACCCATAATATGCAGCAGGCACTGAATCTGGGTAACCGGATTCTGATGATGGATGCAGGTCGGATTGTATTTGATGTCCAGGGTGAAAAGAAAAAGAGCATGACCACTGATGATTTGTTACGGCAGTTCCAGGTTAACGCCGGAAAAGCTTTAGACAATGACCGGATTCTGCTTTCTAATGAATAATTACATGTTCACAGAATAAAGAAAAAGAAAAAGCTGATACTATCCTTGAGGAGTTGCGTATGAAATTCTTAAAGAGTATCAGCTTATTTTTTTGCATGATGGCCTGTCTGGGGGGCGGCATTTGTCTGGGAGCATGGGGACAGCGGACTTTTTATCCGGGGAAAGATTACAACGTAAAGCATCCTGCGGAATACCAGCAAATTGCAAAAGAAAAAATAAGTGCAGAATCAGAAAACATAGCAGGATCTGAGCAGGCAGCGGACAAGGTAATTTCGGCAGCTGCAATACCTGACCGCATTACGGCAGACACGATCTATCTGATCAGAGAATTCAATCTGGATCAGAACACCAGCAGAGACAGTGTCTGCCAAATCCCCATAAGCTATATCGGAATGAACAGGGAGCAATTTTTTCGTGAAATGGACAGTTTTATGATATCGCCTCCTTTGGCTGAACTTGAGAAAGGCTTTGTTTCATTGGAAATATCTGAATTTTCCGGATCCAGAGTGATCGTGTCAAAATATTATCAGAATCATAAGGAGGATGTATTTTTTCTTCATGTGGAAAATAATTTCGTAGTTGTATTTTGTGAGGACGGAAGAACCCGATATGAGATCACTGATATTTATCTTCCTTATTTGCCAGAGGATTTACAACAGGAAATTATTACAGGAAAAAGAATTGAGGGAAAAGAAGTCCTGTACAATTTTCTTGAGTCTTATTCCAGTTAGCGGTATGATAGGGACAGAATGCGTTATGGAAAGGTTCGGGAATTCCTATGAAAATTGCAGTAATCGGTGCAGGTGCATCCGGCATGATGGCAGCTATCCAGGCAGCGGGAAAGGGTGCAGAGGTAACCTGTTTTGAGCGAAAAGAAAAAATTGGGAAAAAAATATATGCCACAGGAAATGGACATTGTAATTTTTCCAATCAGAAGATGCTGGATCCGACATTTCAGATAAAGGATGGTTTTTATACAAAAGAGCCTTCCAAAGTGGAACAGGCACTGCAACGGATAGGTGTAAGAAAAATCTGTACCTTCTTTGAGCAGGAGGGGATGTTAATCCGCAGCCGGGAAGGCTACCTTTATCCTTATTCCGGACAGGCAGGCACTGTGGT
>CAKRNW010000124.1 GCA_934371505.1 uncultured Lachnospiraceae bacterium | reverse complement strand
CCAGACTCACCTAGCATTCCAATTCATTCAAACCGATCTTAATGCATCCCATAATTCCCTGATTATCATTCAGGCTGTAGGGAACGATATAATGATCAAGATCTCTTACATAGGGCGTATCCACATAGCCGTTCAACAGTTCTTTATATTGTTTGCGGATCATGGGAAGCAGCTGCTCCTGATGCATGACACCGCCCCCCAGCACAATACGCTTTGGTGAATAAACCAATGTAAAATCCACCAGTGCCTGTGCCAGGTAATAGCTTTCCAGTTCCCATGCAAAGGAGTCTGCCGGCAATTCAATGGCCTTTTTGCCCCAGCGCTCTTCAATCGCAGGTCCTGCTGCCAATCCTTCCAGACAGTTTTGGTGATAAGGACATCTTCCCTCATAAGTATCTTCGGGATGTTTCATCAGAAGGATATGTCCGCCTTCCGGATGCTGCATTCCATGTACCGGCTTTCCATCCAGAATAACACCCACTCCAATACCGGTTCCAACGGTAATATAAATGCTGCTGTCCAGTCCTCTGGTAATCCCATAGGTTGCCTCACCGATAGCGGAGGCATTTACATCCGTATCCAGTCCGATGGGAATCGAAAATTCTTTCCGGAAGCTTCCCAGTAAATCAAAATTTCTCCAGGGAAGTTTCGGTGTGGATGTGATATATCCGTATGTGGAAGATGTGCGGTCCAGATCCACAGGTCCAAAGGTTCCTATTCCGATTGTATCCAACGAATACTGGTGGAAGAAATCCATCAGTGCCGGCATGGTTTCCTCCGGTGTTTTTGTGGGGATCGAAGTTCTCTCCAAAATCTCTCCGTTCTCATTTCCCAGCGCACATACCATTTTTGTACCGCCGGCCTCCAATGCTCCTACTCTCATAATCCTTCTCCTTCTATTTTCGCTTTTGTATTTTTAAGTAACCCTGTTACTTCTTCTTTCATGTGACATCTGCTCATCTCAAAAAAAGCCTTGATCACACGTTTCACTGCTTCTTTTGTCTGCTCATCCAAGCCACTCAATGCCGAAAATACCTTCTGCATGCTCTTCATCCAGTCCGCCGTAAAATCAATCAGGTTATCGGATTCCGAAGCATACAGCACTTCAAACAAAGTATCAACAAAGATACGGATATGTTCCTCATCCAGGGAATAAATCCACTCATTGATGGTATCATCCCAAAAATGTGCCGGTTCATATAGTTTATTTACCTTGACAAAACGATCTCCCTGCACTACCCAGGTTAATGGATAATGCTGCATCAATCCGGTCGCACTGCTCTCCACAATTTCAAAGTCCGCCTTTTTTTCAAAAAGCATTCCCACCATGGAAGAATGGGGGAGAATCTTGGTCACCCGATCCCTGATCACATCGTAATGTCCCTGCTGCAAGGTCTCCGGACGAAATCCCGGCCCGTCCATACTATAGATCCGGGTAATCTTGTTTTGAATTCTGGGATTACAGTACATGGAAGCATAAATAGCCAGATTTCCTCCTTTGGAATGTCCCCCGACATAAAGTGATCCCCGGATATGATGTGCCACCAGATTCAGATAAACCACACTTTTTTCCTGAGCCGGAACCGGCTTGGAAAATGCCAGATTAAAGTCCTCCTTCCAGCCGATAATACTCTCATCCGTTCCCCGGAATGCCACATAAGCTGCTCCATCCGGAAGAAAAAAAGTAACTGCAGCAAACTGAGTCTCGGTGTCCTTGTCCACCAGATCCACCATATAGTCCAGTTCTATATTCTGAAACCGCCTGCTGTGAAGCAATGCCACCCAGAACTCCCTGTTATCCTTCGCATAGCGCTCATCCCGAAACAGCCGTTCCCGATCCGGGCTTTGATCAATTTTCCGTATGGTAAGTCTTTCCTTGTTGCGCCTGCACTTACTCTCCAGATCTGCCCCCGGCACAAGACCGTCAAATTTCAGGTAAGAAAGCTGGCACAGGACAAGACTGTCCACTTCGTTCCATTTCTTTTCCTCGAAGGTTTCATTCGTATAACGAATATAGTCTATTATATTCTCCATAGGATTTCCTCCTATTTATTTACATGTGATCCTCGTCATAACTTTGTAATGCTTTCTTGACCATATCATGAATATGCTGGTAAGCTTCCATAAACTCTCGCTCATTTTCCTGCAGACATGCCTCCGAACAATCAATAATCCTTATCTGTATATTGGGCAAACTCTTTCCCGTTGATTTCCAACGTAATATCCTGCAGGGAACTGCGAATACAAAGTACCTGTCCTAGCCATAGGAACTGGGAATGGTATTATGTAACCGGACTCTGGTTGCATTCTCCACATCAAGCTGTGTCGGAAGACTGACTCTGATATCTGTGCCATCCTCCCGCTACATCTGATGCCGCACTACCCGATATTCATCGCCGTATTGAAAATAAGGGCACTCCATGGATTGTCCGGTGAGAAAACGGTACATTTCATCTTCGTCCAGATCCTTATCACAAAAATAGCTTTCATCGTCCTCATCATACATATAAAAGCTGCAGTAGTCACACCCTGTCGCTATTTTATTTTTCTTTTCGGTTTCTTTCTTTTCCATTACAGTTTCGCCAGTACCTTTACTGCGCGGTTTTCCACCAGGATTTCTCCCTGTTCCTTCAGATAGTCCAAAATCCGCTGCCCATCAACCATATAAGTGGCAAATTCCGTGGCATTTGAACAGAGAACATTGTATTTATGTGTGGAAAGACGCCCTTTCTCCAGTGTCATATAGAAAACATTGTTCGCCTTATCCTTATAAAGGGTGCTGCGTACAGCACCCTTTTCCTGTACGGTTTTCGCATATTGAATGGCAAATCTCAGGTTGACAAACGCAAAGAGCCTGATTTTTTCTATTTCTCTCTTTCCTTTGTCTGCCGGAATCATCACCGCAGATATCTCTTCCTCCTTCTCCGGAGCATCGCCGTCCTGCAGAGTGCCTTTTTCTTTCACTCGTTCCCTGACATCCTCGATGATTCCTTTAATATTTTCCATCACATCCTGCCACTCTTTACTTTCGGACTCTGAAAAAGTAATGGCCAGCCCATGATTGGGAAGTGGCATGATCTGTAAAGAAACCATTCCCTGACCGGAATCATAGCCCACTTCCTCTGATGCCTGTTCCACCACTTCCCGCAGAAAATCCTGTGCTTTATCGGACTGTGTGAAGAAATCATCCAGTTCCAGTCCGTTTTCTTCCATATCCTCTTCCGTCACGATACAACGAATCGTGCTTTCATCTATTCTTTTAAATGTCATTTTACTTTCTCCATGATTCCACGCTGCTGTTATAATATACGCAACGTTTCCGCTTACTGTTCAAAGAGCTCCATGATACTGCGGATCTCTTCACCCTCCGCCGGTGCAGGTCCCAGGTTTCGTACCTCTTTCGGACCACAGACCTGCAATAGCTGTGCCTTCCCCGGTTCAATCACCTGTGCCATATAGTAAAAGGCTTTCTTTTCCTGGGGATTCCAGACAATATAAACTGCTTTTGCTGCACCCTTCTCCAGATTTTTCTCCGGCAGTTTGACATGAATGTACCGCATGGTATCACTGAGATCCAATACCATAACAGAAAAATCATCCACGGTGTAAGGGCATGCTACGCTTCCCGTCTCATAAGACTTTGCATACACCCCATAGATAAATTCTTCTCTTTCCTCACAGATCTTGTCTACCATTGCTTCTCCGTTTTCCAGGATCTGCCTGGGCAGAACACCCCTCTCTATCTGGGCGCGCACCATGGTGTTAAACTCTTTCACTGTCATCTGTACCCGTTTTGCCTGGGGACGCTGCTGCTCTGCTTTCTTGGTTGCCTCCATAAACGCAGGATTTAAAACCAGATTATTGGTAAAAGGGTTTACCACCATCGCTTTGATCTCACCATTTGCCTGATCAATCAGATTGCGGCATTCAACAAAGGGAATACAAAGCATTGCCGGATATTTCTGATCCGCCGGGATTTGTTCCCTGCTGGTAAATACCGGGAAAAATTTATCACCCATGGTATTCTTCAGTACAGCCGGAATCATTTTCACTCCCTGGGGGATTTTGTTCGGCTGTCCTGCAGACAGGTCTTTTAACAGGCTCTTGTCCATATCTGCCGGAAACCTTGCCGGTACAAACAGGATTGCAGGATGCATATTGGCCATCAGCTGCACCATATTGTCCTTACTCTGCGCGGCAGAAAAATCCTTGATTGCTTTTTCAAGGGATGTATTATCTATCTTTTCAATTTGTTCTCTCATTTTATTCTGTTCCATGTTTGTGACCCCTTCTTTATGGTTTACAGATTATTTTATCATATGATACAGGGGATGTACAAGCAAAAGACACCGGATCATTCGACATTTTCCAATGTTTCCGGTTTTATCTGAAGATATTGACATAAAGTAAGAAATTCGTGACTGTCCAGTTTCTGCGTCGTGCCCGGAATCAGTTTTTCTTCTCTGATCCCGGTATCGCCTGCGATCTGCCGGATGGAAATCTGATTATCTGCTATGTATTTTGCAATGCAATTTGTCACATCCAACGGCATTTCACAAACCTCCATTCTGGCTTTTCTGGAATTATCTACCATTATATTCTTAGATTCTAAGAATAGCAAGCATCTGTATTCCTGCTTTCTAAGAACTGTTTGACTTCCCTTTCTCCTCTGCTTATGATAGAAAAAACAATGGATTTTACGAAAAGGTTTCACCTATGAAAAATGATAATATTGCAAAGAAGTTAAAGTTTTACCGAAAACAGAATAACCTGACCGTGCATGATGTTGCCTCCCGGCTGTCTGTGGATCAGAATATCGTTGCAGACAAGACAATCTACGGATGGGAGTCCGGTCAGGCACAGCCGGATGCTGACATTCTGCTGAAGCTTTGTAAAATTTATCATATTGATAACATTCTGGATGCTTTTGGCTACGATGAGAAATCTTTTATCCAGCCCACCATCTTCGAACAAAAACTGTTAAAAAGCTACCGGGAGCATCCTGAACTGCAACCGGCGATCCATAAATTGCTGGAGTTGGAGGATTCCAACAAATAAAAGTGGCAGGGGCTATCGTAGCCTCTGCCATTTCCTATATCGTCTTCTGTTTCTCTTTGAAAATACCCATACTTGTATATTTTGTCTAATTTTAGTAATGATTCCTGTTATTATTTCGTATCTATGCCTCTGTTATTTTGCAAAAAAATCACATATAATAAAATCGTACCAAACAAATAAAAAAACAGGAGGTTTTTCTCATGGCAAAATTATATACCATCACATTAAACGGCGTTTCCAAAGATACTTACGAAAAGGCTGCGGATTTCATTCAGGCGCATGCTCTCCGCTTGAATTACCGGTCAGAGACTTCCACCATTGATGTGGAGTTTCCCGATGATATAGACCCGGACAAAGTACCGGAATTAAGCGAGGCTGTGATTCGGGAAGTACATCAGACTCTGTAAACGGAAAAAGTGCTTCTGGCCTGCTGG
>CAKRNW010000123.1 GCA_934371505.1 uncultured Lachnospiraceae bacterium | reverse complement strand
TACTTGCAGGGGTGATTTGTACTGTTAACTTGTTAAAGAAACCGGAAATCCGCCTGTTGCTGGCAGGCAAAAACTTTCTGGAAGAAACCTCCCAGGACTCTGCTTTTCTCTTATACGGTTTAGATCCTCAGGAACTGGTGAAAAGCTATGTAAACGGGGACACCCAGTATCAGGGGCAGCTCCGGGTCAGTGGCATGAAGGACTTGAATATTACCCTTGCCCTCAATTATGATGCCAAACGTTCCGTAAGCCAGCACCGGGCAGATGCAAAGGTGGAACTGGAGATATTGCGGTTTTCCCTGGGAAATCTGGATGCCTATCTGGATGGGCAGATGCTGTATCTCATGGCACCGAAATTTCTTGAAGAGCCTTTTGCCATCGACACGGGACTGAACCTGTTTCAGACCTTTCCGGAACCGGCAGAGCTGGTGAACGCAGACTGGATGAAAGCCCACAAAAAGGAACTGAAACAGATTGCCCAGGAGCTGACGGTGACAGACACCGGAGAATATACCAGAGGGGCAAACGGGGAGAAAGAAACGGAACGGTTTAGACTGGATGTTTCCGCCAAAGCAGTGGAAGAAACCGCAGATTTATTGGGATTGACGCTATTAGAGGAAGCGAAACCCATGACACTTTATCTGGATTTGTCAAAGGATAACACCATCCGCGGAGTTAACATGGAAGTACCCCGGGAATTATTGCCGGGAGCAGCCACCACCCTCACCCTGCAGGGAGACAAATTACAGACACTGGAATGCAAACAGGAGTCAGACCGGGCAAATATGACTTTGGTTCTGGAACGGCAGGAGGACACCAGCCGGGAGATTGCCCTGCAGGGAAGTGTCACCTGGAAACAGGGGATGTTAGCGGGAAAACAGCATACCTTCCAGGGCAACGTAGAGTGGAAGGAAAAGAATAAAGGCTTTCATATCGCCCTGGATAAGGTGGTCATTGAACAGGACGGAGAAAAGCTGGTGCAGATTGACGGAGAATCGGAACTGGCATCCTGGGATGACATCATTGAACAGCCGGAGGAGGATCTGGATACGGTAAAAGTCTGGAAACTGGAAGAATTGAAGAAAGATCTGGACGATATGATGGCAGATGTGGAAGAATTGTTGGGACAGCTGCAGAGCATCTGGTAACGATTCCATGCCATGTAAATCATTCTCAAATTGCCTGTTTACAGGCATATCCGGCGATAAGCAAAAGGAAAGGAGGTGCAGGATGCAATATCTTCGCATCACATGGAAACGCAGCCTACGCCTGCTCCCTGCGCAGCTTGGTATCACAGTGGTATTACTTGCCAGTATGTTAGGGTTAGTGTTTGGTGCCCAGAAGTTTCTCTATGGGGATCAGCTCTACCGACAACAGAAGGTAGCCATTGTGGTGGAGGATGACAGCCGGTATACTCCGATGCTCATCAAATTCGTACAGCAGATGGATTCGGTGCGAACCGCCTGCAAGTTCCAGATAGAGGACTGGGAGGATGCTTTTCTCCAACTGCAGGAGGGAGAGGTACTGGCGGTGATGGTGGTGCCTCAGAATGTGCTGGAAGACATTATGAACGGCACCAACACCCCGGTGCAGGTTTATATGCCGGGGGACGCCACCTTTGAAAGTACCGTGTTTGGAGAACTCCTTGCCTCGGGAGCCAGTCTGCTGACCACTGCTCAGGCACAGACCTATGCAGTATATGATCTGGCAGTCTCGGCAGACATATTGGCAGCGCAGAAGGGAGAAACGCCTCAGGCACTGGACAACCTTCGCCAATATGAGCAGGACATTGATGACTGGAATCTGGACAGAGCCTTAAAACGGGGAAAGCTCTTTTCGACTGAGACAGTCAACGTGGCAGGAAAGGTATCACTGCCGTTATTTTATGGGATTTCTGCAGGACTTTTGATTACCCTGCTCTGGGGTATGGGAGCCTCCTTTCTGCAGCTGCCTGCACCGGAACAGACGGGACGGATGCTGCACCGGGCAGAAATCTCTACAGGAAAGCAGATGGTTACCCTGTGGCTGGTGGAAGGGTTCTGGCTCTTTCTCTTACAGATGGGATATCTGTTTCTTTTAGATAAAATGCTATGGCACTACTTGGATATCCGGCTGACTTGGAGCAGCGGGCTTCCTCTGGCAATCCTTTTGACAGCCATGCTGGTTTCCTCCCTGCAGCTTCTGGTGTATACCTTCGTCAAAGAGCAGGGACTGGCAATCATAACACTGGCAATCCTTTCCATGGGAATGCTGTTCGTATCCGGAGGATTGGTTCCAGCCGCTTTTCTGCCCAAAGGAATCAATGGGGTTGGTGCTTATCTGCCTACCGCCTGGGTGCTGCAGTTACAAAGCGCTGCAATACAAAGGAATGGAATCGGAACCTTGTGGGCAGAGCAGTCCGGGCAGATTGCGGCATGCCTGCTGGGAACCCTTTGCTTTCTGACGGGAGCAGGGGCTATCCAGAAGTGGAAAACCAGATAAATACCACTACCCTGTGGAGAAAGAGGTATCAGTAACAATCATAAACCACCACAGGAGAAAGCCGGCACAATGAGACGATTGAATAGATGGGTCAATTTAATAGGGAAACAGAAATGCAGACAAGTGTATTTCTGGATACTGCTGGCTGGTTTTCTCCTGATTTTATGCCTGTGGCAGAGGCAGAGTGAGGAGCCTGTGGCAGGCGTAGAGGTCAGTGTTTATCTGGAGCCTGTGGAGAGACCTGCGGAGGAATCCACGCAGTCCGGCAATGGGAAAAACGAAATGGGCAAAGGACTGACGGAAACAGAATTGTCCAGACAAGTACAACTGCAGCAGGTGGTGCGGGAAAAACTATTGCGGGAAAATCAGGACGCACTATTCCATGTGACGCTGGAATCTGACAGGGATGTCTGCAGGGAGAAAGTGATAAAAGACCAGGCGGAATGTGGTTTTATCATCCCTTGTGACATTGGTGTCAGAATGATAAACAATGAAAAGGGGCAGGACATTACGGTCTACCAGTCTCCGGCTTCCAGTCTGACACCTATCATACAGGAAAAGCTTTACGCCATTTTATTTGAGGTTTATGCAGGGGAAATCTTTGCCGGATATGTGGCAGATACACCGGAATTGAAAGCGGATGAAGCTGCGGCTTTAGAAACGTATCGGAACCGGTTGGGAGATGGCAGTACGTTCCACTTTACTTATCAGACTGTAGAAACGGAGCAACGGGAAGGGGAGAGAGCAAAAGGCACGGAAGATGCGGGAAGCCTGTTGCCACAAGCCCGGAGAAAGGCAGTGCTTCCGGATGCCCATGTCTTATACGGCTTTTTCCTTTACTTTATGTTATGGATCGGGCTATTGGATTCTAATAAGGATAAAGAACGGCGCCGGTATTACTTCAGTGGACACCCCATTGTCCGATTCTGGGCAGCTTCCGCAGAAATGCTTTTCCCGGTGGCAGTTACTCTGGTGGCAGGCATGGCAATCCATGCAGGAAATTCCCTGCTGTCAGACCTGCCGGGATACCGGGGCTTGGATTTGTTCAGCACACAAAACAATGGCCCATGGGTTGCAATTTTCCATGCATTGTTGTATGTTTTGATTCTGTGGGGGACTGGCTGGCTTGTCCAGATACTGCTGCCTAAGAGACAATGGCTCACCGCGGCGATGCCGGTGTTACTTCTGGCCACCTTGGTATTCAGTCCGGTTATTATTGACCTGGCGGATTATGTCCCCGCATTAAGTATGTTGCAAAACTGCTTTCCACTGACTTGGTGGATTCGAACAGCGTAAAAAGAAAGAGGTATTCCGATGGGAAAAGAATTAAAAACCAATGCGATGCGTATGCTGGAAAAAATGAAGATACCCTATACCTATCGCACCTATGAATGTGATGAGTTTGTGGATGCCATACAGATTGCAGACAAACTGGGGCTTCCCTATCATACCATGTACAAAACCCTTGTCACCGTGGGAAACAGCAAAAACTATTTTGTTTTTGTTATTCCCATTGCAGAGGAACTGGACTTAAAGAAGGCAGCCAAATCCGTAGGAGAAAAGTCGGTCTCCATGCTTCCGGTCAAAGACATCAATGCAGTCACCGGGTATATTCGGGGCGGCTGTACTGCAATCGGTATGAAGAAACAGTTTGTCACCCGTATCGATGACTCGGCAGAGAATCTGGAGGAAATCACAGTCAGCGGCGGAAAACTGGGGATGCAGATCACATTGACTCCCCAGGATTTATGCAAAGCATGCCGGGGCGAGTTTGCCCAGATCATTCATATTGCAGAGTGACACCGGTGATGGTGACAGGCATGTCATATGTAAAAACTGCGTAAAATCGCTGTGTTTAAGTATGTGGATAATGTGGATAACTTTTTTACCGCCATTCAAGTGAAAGGATAAAGGAAAAATGAGTGAACAGAATAAGACAATTTTAGACTATGAAACCGTGGCTTTGGACGATGCAGATAATGCGCTGGTAATTATTGACCAGACCAGTCTGCCTACGAAAACAGAGATGATTCATCTTCACACCGCCCAGGAAATGTGGGATGCAATCTACCTGTTAAAAGTAAGAGGCGCTCCGGCAATCGGAGTGGCAGCAGGCTTTGGCATTTATCTTCTGGCAAAACAGATTGATACCCAGGACTATGACACCTTCCTGGAACAGTTTCACAAGGCAAAAGACTACCTGGATTCTGCCCGGCCCACCGCAGTCAACCTTTCCTGGGCGTTAAAGAGAATGGAACAGGTGGTATTGGACCATGCAGGAGAACCGGTCGATACCATCAAAACTCTACTAAAAGAAGAATCCGTCCGAATCAAGGAGGAGGACACCTGGGTATGCAAGACCATCGGAGAATATGGACTTACCCTGGTGAAACCCGGAGACGGTATTCTCACCCACTGCAATGCCGGACAGCTGGCCACCAGCAAATACGGTACAGCCACTGCACCCATTTATCTGGGTCAGGAGAGAGGGTACAACTTCCATGTTTTTGCCGACGAAACCAGACCCCTTCTCCAGGGTGCCCGACTTACCGCTTATGAATTACACTCTGCCGGAGTGGATGTAACGCTGATTTGCGACAATATGTCTGCCATGGTCATGAAGAACGGCTGGGTCAATGCAGTCTTTGTAGGCTGTGACAGAGTGGCTGCCAACGGCGATACCGCCAATAAGATTGGCACCAGCGTCGTAGCAACCGTGGCAAAACGCTACGGTGTGCCCTTCTATGTATGCGCCCCCACCTCCACCATCGACATGGCGACCCCTACCGGTGCCCAGATCCATATTGAGGAGCGCAAACCCGAGGAAGTTACCGAGATGTGGTACAAAGAGCGGATGGCTCCCGAAGGAGTCAAGGTCTTTAACCCCGCCTTCGATGTCACCGACAACGACCTCATCACCGGCATTGTCACCGAGTATGGCATCGCCACCGCCCCTTATGAACAGTCCTTCCAGGAGATTTTCAAGAAAAAAGCAGCGGCAAAGGAGACGATGGGCATATAAGTCAAGAATCTTTAA
>CAKRNW010000122.1 GCA_934371505.1 uncultured Lachnospiraceae bacterium | reverse complement strand
CTGATGATGTACCCACCGATGGCACATCTCATGGCGGTGATGCTCTCGGATAGAAATGAAAAAAGTGGAAAAGAATCGGTAGAAAGGCTGGCAACACTTGTCAAAAACCGATTTTCCGGTCATAATATGATACTGGTAGGACCTTCCGAGGCAGCCATCGGAAAAGTAAATGATGTGTATCGTTTTGTGTTTTATATAAAAAGCCGGAAGATGGAAACACTTGCACAGATCAGAGAGCAGATAGAATCCTGGCAGGAGGCAAATCCTTCCCAGAACAGAAATATTCAATTTGACTTAGACCCCATGCATGTGTATTAGCATCACGGTAGGAGGAAAAAACATGGCAATCAGAACAATCAGAGAAATGGGTGACGCCGTACTGGAGAAGCCCTGTAAAGAAGTAAAGGAAATGACAGAACGCACCAGTCAGCTGATCGATGATATGATTGAAACGTTGTATGATGCCAACGGTGTGGGACTGGCAGCACCTCAGGTTGGAATTTTAAAGCGGATTGTGGTCATTGACACCACCGGTGAGGATTTACTGGTGTTAATCAATCCCCGGATTATTGAGAGTGACGGAGAGCAGACCGGCTATGAGGGATGTTTGAGTATTCCCGGAAAAAGCGGTATGGTGACCCGACCCAACTATGTGAAAGTTGCGGCGCTGGACCGCAACATGAACCCCATTGAACTGGAAGGTACAGAGCTTCTTGCGAGAGCATTCTGTCATGAACTGGATCATCTGGACGGACATCTCTATGTGGAAAAAGTACAGGGACATCTGGTGGACAACCGGGAACTGATGGAAAACAGCGAAGAATAAGGTGGAAGAAGAATGAAAGTAATCTTTATGGGAACTCCGGATTTTGCGGCGGCAGCATTGGAGGCCATCGTAAAAGCCGGACATGAAGTAGTGGCAGTGGTGACCCAGCCGGATAAGGCGAAGGGACGCAGTGATAAACTGCTTCCGCCCCCCGTCAAAGAGGTGGCGTTACAGCATAGCATTCCGGTGCTGCAGCCGGAGCGCATCAAACGTCCGGAAGCAGTGGAACAGTTAAGGGCTTACCCGGCAGATATCTTTGTGGTAGCCGCTTTTGGACAGCTTTTATCCAAAGAAATCTTAGAGATGCCCCGTTTCGGCTGTGTAAATATCCATGCCTCCCTGTTACCTAAATACCGGGGAGCAGCACCGATTCAGTGGTCCATTCTGGACGGGGAAAAAGAAACCGGCATTACCATTATGCAGATGGGGGTGGGACTGGATGACGGCGACATTCTGTTGCAAAGCAGAGTTCCCATCCTGGACACCGATACCGGAGACAGCCTGTTTGATAAGCTGATGGAAGAAGGGGCAAGACTGATCGTGGAAGCACTTCCGAAAATTGAGGCGGGAGAACTGACACCGGTTCCCCAGGATGAGAGCCAGGCAACCCATGTGGGCAAAATTGAAAAGTCCATGGGAAAACTGGATTTTCACAGAACCGCAGTGGAACTGGATCGACAGATTCGGGGGTTAAATTCCTGGCCCAGCTGTTTTTGCCGCTATCATGGCAAACAGTTGAAAATCTGGGAAGCGAAACCGCTGCCCACAGAAAAGGCCAAGGGAGAACCGGGTGAAATCACGGAGGTGGCCAAAGATTCCTTTACGGTGCAGACCGGAGAGGGACAGCTTCAGGTGACCAGCGTGCAGTTAGAAGGAAAGAAACGGATGGCAGTGAAGGATTTCCTGTTGGGTGTCCATATGGAAACCGGGGAAACACTGGAGCAGTAGTAATAGGAGATGAAAGCGATGTTTTATGATGTAACCTATATTCTGGTAGTGATCGGTGCGATTATCTGCATGATTGCCAGTGCCAATGTACAGTCTACCTACAGAAAATATGCAAAAGTCGCATCACTGATGGGATGGACGGGAGCAGAGGCAGCTGAGAAAATGTTAAACTATATGGGAATCTTTGATGTGAAAGTGGAGCATATCCGCGGAGAACTGACAGATCATTATGATCCCACGGCAAAGGTGCTGCGTTTATCCGATGCAGTTTATGCCTCCAATTCCGTGGCTGCATTGGGAGTAGCAGCCCATGAGTGCGGTCATGCGGTTCAGCATGCCCAGGGGTACCGCCCCTTACAAATCCGTTCCAAACTGGTGCCTGCTGCCAATATCGGCAGCCGTTACGGTTTGTGGATTGTGATTCTGGGATTGATTTTCGGTGGCTACGGAAGTGTTCTGGCAACCGTTGGTGTGGTAGTGTTCTCCTTTGGCGTCTTATTTCAGCTTGTGACCCTTCCCGTGGAGTTTGATGCTTCCAACCGTGGTCTGGAGATGCTTCGCAAATTTGGCATGCTCCAGGGAGACGAGATGGTGAAATGCAGAAAGGTGTTGCAGGCAGCAGCCCTCACCTATGTGGCAGCGGCTGCAAGCTCCATCCTTCAGTTACTCCGTCTGATTATGATTTCCGGTGCGGGAAGCAGGAGAAGAGATTAGTGGATACCAGAGAACTTGCATTGGAGATTCTGCTGGCGGTGGAAAAGGGCGAGGAATACAGTAATGTCCTCATCCGGCAGGTCTTGGATAAATATGATTACATGGAAAGCCGGGATAAGGCTTTCCTGAAAAGGGTGACCGAGGGAACACTGGAGCGGCGCATTGAATTGGATTATGTGCTGAACCAGTTTTCCAAGGTTCCGGTACGAAAGATGAAGCCCTTCATCCGTTGCCTGCTGCGTATGAGTGTCTATCAGATTCTCTATATGAAGCAGGCCGCGGATTTTGCTGTTTGTAATGAGGCGGTGAAATTGGCGGGCAGACACAAATTTACCAGTTTAAAAGGTTTTGTCAACGGCGTCCTTCGCAGTGTGATACGGGGAAAGGATACCATTTCCTACCCCGATCCGGCAAAGAAACCACTGCAGGCGCTTTCCGTCCGGTATTCCATGCCGGAATGGATCGTGGAACTGCTGTCCAAAGAACAGGGAGCAGAACAGACAGCAACCATTTTGAAGGGGTTGCTGGAAGTACATCCGGTAACTGTACGGGTGCGGGATGCCTCCTGGAAACCGGGAGAAGTGAAAGCAAAACAGCATCCCTGTCTTCCCTATGCATACCAACTGTGGGGAACGGATAATCTGCGGAATCTACCGGGGTTTGGCGTAGGACAGTTTACCGTCCAGGATGTGAGTTCCATGCTGGTGGGGGAAATTGCAGGGCTGACCGGTGGAGAACAGGTACTGGATGTGTGCGCGGCACCGGGAGGAAAAAGCCTCCACGCCGCGGATTTCGAGGCAGGAAAGGTTCCGGGACAGCAGTACAACGGCACCGCAGGCACCGTGGAAGCCAGGGATGTAACCGACTATAAAACCCAACTGATCCGGGAAAATGCAGAGCGGTTACAAGTGACCAACCTGACGGTGAAAACATGGGATGCCACGGTAGCCGACGAGACAGCCGTGGAGCAGTTTGATGTGGTACTGGCGGATGTGCCCTGTTCCGGTCTGGGGGTTATTGGTAAGAAACGGGATATCAAATACCGCATCACCCCGGAAAGCATGATGGAAGTGGTGGAACTACAGAGACATATTTTAGATCAGGTGTGGCGGTATGTGAAACCCGGCGGACTTTTGATTTACAGTACCTGTACCATCCACAAGGCAGAGAATGAGGAACAGGTAAAGTACTTAACGGAACACTTTGGCTTTGAGACAGAAAGTCTCAATCCCTACTTGCCGGAAATACTGCAGGGACAGACGACAGAGCAGGGATATTTACAGCTTCTTCCGGGTGTCCATGACTGTGATGGATTTTTCCTGGCAAGACTGCGGAAGAAAGCATAAAGAATGATAAAATGTAAAGAGAGGGTTATGGGCGCAGGGACACCCATAAATGAGGTAGAGAATGGAAAATAGAGAACGATTGGGAACAAGACTGGGATTTATTCTGCTTTCGGCAGGATGTGCCATCGGATGCGGAAATGTGTGGAAATTTCCCTGGATGTGCGGACAGTATGGAGGCGGTGGATTTGTACTGATCTATGTGATTTGTCTGATTCTGTTAGGACTCCCTGTCATGACCATGGAATTTGCAGTGGGACGGGCGGCACAGGCAAGTCCTATCCACATGTATCAGAAGCTGGAGAAAAAGGGTCACAAGTGGCATATCCATGGTTATGTGGCATTGTTTGGAAACATTGCCCTGATGGCATTTTATACCGTGGTATCAGGATGGATACTCAATTATTTTGTGAAATTTCTGACGGGACAGAATGAAAATTTTGGTTTCGTGAGTATGATTTCCGATCCGGTGGTGAATGTAAAGTATTTGTTTGTAGCGGTAGTGGCAGCCTTTGTGATTCTCTGTTTTGATTTACAGGGCGGTCTGGAACGGGTGACCAAGTATATGATGACCGCACTGCTGGTTCTCATGACAGTGCTTGCCATCCACAGCTTCACCCTGTCGGGAGCGGCGGAGGGATTATCCTTTTATCTGATTCCCGATTTCAGTCAGATTAATGGTACGGTGATTGTAGGGGCAATGAACCAGGCATTCTTTACCTTGTCTGTTGGCATGGGTTCCATGGCGATTTTCGGCAGTTACATCGATAAGGACAGAGCTCTGCTGGGAGAGTCCACCCACATTATCATTCTGGATTCCTTCGTGGCAATCGTGGCAGGACTGATTATGTTCCCTGCCTGCTTTACCTATGGACTGGAAGTGAATGCAGGCCCCAGCCTTTTGTTTGATACCATGGCAACGGTCTTTAATCACATGAATGGCGGACGATGGTGGGGCACCCTGTTTTTCCTCTTTATGGTATTTGCCTCCATGTCCACCGTGCTGGCAGTGTGTGAGAACATACTGGCAATGGTGCGGGAACTGACGGGGTGGAGCCGTCCCAAAGGAAGTCTCATCTGTGGCATTGGTATCTTCCTCTTATCCCTGACCACAGCTTTAGGCTTTAGTGTGATTCACTTCCAGCCCTTTGCAGAGGGCTCCACCTGGCTGGATTTCTGGGATTTTCTGGTATCCAACAACATCCTGCCCTTAGGTTCCATGGTACTTGCCCTGTTTTGCAGCAATTCCTTTGGCTGGGGGTGGGAAAACTTTATGGCAGAGGCGAATGCGGGAAAAGGTATCAAAGTCAGAAACTGGATGCGCCCCATTTTCCGGTATCTGGTGCCTGCCGCCATCCTCTTTCTTTATATCTATGGAATGATTACGTTTAACTGGAGATAACACAACCATGTGGGATATCAAATCAATGACCTATGGAGAACTGCAGGAATGGGTGGTTCTTCAGGGAGAGAAAAAATTCCGCGCCAGCCAGCTTTACGACTGGATGCACAAAAAACTGGCAGCCTCTTATGCGGAAATGACCAACCTTCCCCAAAGCCTGGTGGAGAAATGCAGGGCTTACGGGAGCTATACCGCGTTACAGACTGTAGAGGTGCAGGAGTCCCAAATTGACGCTACGAAGAAATTCCTGTTCGGACTGGCAGACGGCAATGTGGTGGAGAGCGTGTGGATGAAGTATAAGCATGGAAATTCTGTGTGCATTTCCTCCCAGGTAGGCTGCCGCATGGGATGCCGGTTCTGCGCCTCCACCCTGGACGGACTGGAACG
>CAKRNW010000121.1 GCA_934371505.1 uncultured Lachnospiraceae bacterium | reverse complement strand
AGGGCGTACTGGACACAGGTGCAGATTCCCTTTTTCGGGTCGGTGAGGGTGCCGTCCAAATCAAATAAAATATAGGAAAACATCATTCTCTGCCCTTTCTCTTTCTTTCCATATAAATCAAATATACCATACACAGCACGATTTGTACAAAGGAAGAACAGGAAAGAGGTGAGCAGACAGTCGATGGCATACGATTTCAGGTACTGGGCAGATGCCAGAACCACCTCCGGGTCTTTTGCAAAAAGCCGGATAAGGCACAGGCGTCTCGGCCTGCATCTTATCCGGCTACATTTCTTAATTATGAATGATTGCCTCCGATGAACAATGCTATTTTAACGGAGTGGATTTACTTTGTCAAATAATATGTCTTATTCCGTTGCCATCTGTTTGATGCGCTCCATCGCTTTTCTTACTGCAGGAATTGCCAGCAGAATCAGAGTCAGCACCATCTCCGGCACAATATAACTCATATTGTATACAGTGGAACCCCAGATTGCTACCAGGTTTCCATGGGCATCTCCTACATACTCGGTGTAAAAAATCAGACCGGAAATCATGTGCATCACGAAACGTCCGCATACACCTACGATGTAGCCGATAACCAGACCGTTTTTCTTTTTATAGAAGAAACCGGACAGTCCCAGTGCGCCGAATGCCAGCGGATAGTCCAACAGTACCTGGAGCGGATGTACCACATAGGGGCCTGTGATAAACTGTAACACACCATAAGCCACTGCGGCGATGATGCCGGTTACGGGTCCGTACCAGTAGCCTACCAGACAGATAATCAGCATACTGAACAGAGTTACCGAACCACCATTGGGCAGGCTGGGCAGTTTGATAACCGTAGCAATTACGGTTGCCAGTGCAATAGCCATGGCGGAAAATACGATTGGTTTGGTTTTGATCTTTTGCATAAAAAATCCTCCTGGAATATGATTATTGAACATCATACCGGAGGAGTGCAGGCTGCTGTATGTCAGCAGCTCTGGAGAATCTGCAATGCAAATTCTCTGTAGGCTTTCTATCCGCATAGTGACATCTTGATTACACCTTGTCACTATACAGTAATTTGAGACTGCTTCTCTACGCCGGTATTATCCGGGTCAGATGATAAGGGTAAAATCTCAGCCGTAGCACCCCCAGCAAGTATTGGTTCTTCCCTACTATACAAAACATAGGTGGAGCTGTCAAGCTATTCCGGTGTATCAGAAAAATGACATTTTATTTGATGATCATCAAATAAAATGTCATTCTTAAGCCGTAAAAAAAGCCTATAATTTCTTCGAAACCCATAAGCCATGATAAAGATCGTATCTTATGGGTGTTTTTCCGGAAGAATTGCGCAGCCTCTACCTATAAGTACCAGATAGTGCCATTCTTATGAGTCAAATTTGCAAAAAAATCCGCTATTTCCAGCCCAAATGTCCTTTTGAAGACCTATAAAAGTCACCATAAATCTGTCCTTATGGGTAAGGCATCGTTTCATTGGACTCCAAGCAGCCCATAAGAATCCCAGCATGTCCACGCTTATAGGTTTCCCCTGCATTTTAAAGGAATCTCAGAAGGTGGAGATGCCAAGATTCGTCCGTTACAGCAAAATCTCCTTTTCAAAATGAAAGGAATAGATAATCTGCTCTGCCACTTCTTTGCCCATCAGGCGTTCCAGTGCCTCCGTATAGTAGGCAAGCTGGGTGCGGTAGCGTTCCACCAGTTCCACCGGCCGTTCCACCACATCCGTCTTGTAGTCGGCGAGAATCATCTTTCCATCCTCCTCAAAGCACACATCGATGATTCCCTGCACCAGCACCATCTCCTCATGGGGAAATTCTGCCCCCAGACGGTCTGCCGGGACACCAAGCACAAAGGGCTGCTCCCGGTAAAGCTGTCCCCGTTTCTGCGCCTGTGCCATGAGCAATGCCAGTCTGCTTTGGAGAAAATGAGCAATCTTTCCGGGGTTCACCGCCTCCCGGAACTCTCTGGTCAACTTTCCATCCGTCGCCAATGCATCCATCGTCTGTACCACCGCTGCCTGCAGTTTCTGTAAATCCCCCTGCTCCATCAGTTCCAGAAAATCCGTAAGAGGCAGCAGCTCCAGCACCTTATGGAAGGCACTTCCTCTGGTGGTGCCGCTTACCTTCTCCTCTTGCCGCATAAATCCGGGCACATAGGGAACGATTTCTTCCTCTTTGAAGGCATGGAAGGACTCGTCCTCCTTTTCTGCCAGCGCAGACATTGCCGCCTTTTTCAATTCCGATACCGTGGTTTTGGTATAAAGGTTGGCAAGATTCGCATGGGGGTAATTCCAGTCAAAGCGGGTGCGCAGTTCTTCCAATAGCTGCTGTTCCTGTCCGGATAATTCCGTTTTCCCACGGACCACATCCTGCAAGGCTGTCCGTTCTTCCAGCCGGGTCAGTTCCCGGTTCACCTCCTGAGCGGCAAGCTCCGGCATATCCATCACTTTCACGGTAAGTTTGGGAAATGCTCCATCCTCCGTGACAGCACCACCGGGCAGTTCCAGCTCTGCCTCCTGCAAAATCCCTGCAAAGGCGGGATGGGTGCAAAGCACCGGAAGCAGATAATCCAGAAAGCAGGATGCCTTCGTCAGGGTCTGAAAGTTTAATTTTCCTTCCGTTTCCGCTCCCTGTACTGCTTTGGCAAGCTGCTTTTTCCACTTGTCCTGCCCCTCCACGATTCCGGTGAGAATCAGCTTTTCTTTGGCACGGGTCATCGCCACATACAGCACCCGGAGTTCCTCCCCCAGGGAGTCTATCTGCATTTTCGCCGCCATTACCGATTTCCGCATCGTTTTCTGGAAGGTGCGCCGCTCCAAATCCACCGCGTCCGTTCCCACTCCCATGTCCGGGTCGGTGAGGAGCATTTTCGTGGTGTCCCGCAGGTTGAACCGCTTGGAAAGTCCCGCTACGAAACAGATGGGAAATTCCAGTCCCTTACTTTTATGGATGGTCATAATGCGAACCAAATCCGCGTTCTCATCCAATATCTCCGCCTCGCCGTAATCCACCTGGTACTTCTCGATTTTTTCCAGATAGCGGATGAAATGGAACAGCCCGTAAAAGCTGGTTTTCTCAAAGGCGTTGGCTTTCTCCATGAGAAGTTCCACATTGGCACGGCGTTTCTCCCCCGCAGGCAAGGCCGTCACATATTGGAGATAATGGCTTTCCCGGAACAGGGTCTGTAATAGTTCATGGATGGGCATGTAGGTGGTGCGCTCCCGCCACAGAGCCAGCCATTGCAGGAAGTCTGACACTTTTTCTGCCAGTTCTGGATTCCATGCCGCACCCGTCTGCTCTCCACTTACCGCCCCAGTATCTACTGATTCTCTGCCCCCGTTTTCCTTCTCTGCCTCTGCTCCGGTTTCCTCTCCCAGTTCCACATAGCGTTTCAGGCTTTCGTACAAAGCTACCTTGCGCCGTCCCTTCGGTGGTGTGGTGATGCCGCGAATCTGGGCAATCTCCTCCTCGGAAAAACCGGCAAACACAGAGGTCAGCACGCCATACAGCGGAATGTCCTGTAAAGGATTATCCCACACCCGAAGCACCTGCAAAATGGTACGGATTTCCGTGGTCATAAAATAGCCGGTCTTGCTGGTGATATAGGCAGGAATCCCCTCCTGCTCCAGAATGGTGCGCAGGGCATCCTCGTAGCCGGTGCCACTGCGGAGCAAAATCACCATATCCCGATACCTGGCAGGGCGCAGCTGCCCCGTCTCCTTGTCCGTCACCGGGAAATGCCCCACCATCTCCCGGATTTTTCCCGCAATAACCGCCGCCTCTTTTTCCCGGCTGTCCAAATCCTCCTGTTCTTCCTCCGATGCCTTAGGCACCAGAAGCACCTCGGTGGCGTAGGTTTCAGCCTCCGTTCCTTCGGGATAGCCGGCTCCCAGATACAGTGCCTCCGCCTCGGTGTAATCGATGCCTCCCACCTCAGGTGCCATGATTTTGTCAAAACAGAAATTCACGGCATCCAATACCTCTGCCCTGCTACGGAAATTCTTATGTAAACTAATCATCCGATTCTGGCTTGTTTCCTCCGCCGCGCCATAAACCTTCATTTTTTCCAGAAAGAGTTCCGGTCTTGCCTGGCGGAATTTGTAAATGCTCTGTTTCACATCCCCCACCATGAACCGGTTGTTCTCTTTGGCGATGCTGCCAAGGAGATATTCCTGCACCAGGTTGGAGTCCTGGTACTCGTCAATCATAATTTCCTCATAGAAATCCCGGTAGTCCTCCGCAGTTTTGGAGGGCAGGATTTCCACCGTTCCCCCCTCTGTCTCCTTCCGTTCCACCAGGATTTCCAGTGCCAGATGCTCCATGTCGCTGAAATCCAGGATACCCCGTTCCCGCTTTTTCGCATCCATCGCCGCCTTGAATTTCAGGCTTAAGTCTAACAGTTCCCTCACCGCCGGACTGCACAGCTCGCACTGCTCCACCACCTGCTTTGACTCTTTGGCAAAGTATTTGTCCCGCAAATCCTGCAAGGATGCCTTGCACTGGTTCCGCAGTTCCTTCGCCTGCTCCCGTAGTCCCGGATTCACCGAGGAATCCTTTTTGGAAGAAAGGGTTTTAAATGCCATGCCCCCCAGAGTAGAGTGCCAGGTTCCCACAGAATCGCATTTTTCCAGGCGCTCCAGCAGTTCCAAATCCTGTTCCAACGCCTCCCCGTACATATAGGGTCCATCCGGGCGGTTGCAAAGCGCCAGTGCCCCCTGGATCTGCTCCCGGCATCCGGCTACGGTCAGCGCCCCAAACTCTTTTGCAAGACGGGCAAAGCTGCTTTGTTCCAGTTCCTCTACCGTGTGGATTTCATAATCTTTTTTACAACGCTCCAGCCATGCCTCCGGAAACGGGTCGCTGAGGGCATAGTGGTAAAGTCCGCTGATACATTCCTCCAACGCCTGTTCCCGCCCGTTGGTGCTGTAGGTCTCCACGCAGTTTAAAAAGGGTTCCCGCCCTTCGGCAAATTCCTCCTCCAAAAGCTGCGCCATGGTGTCCTCCTCCAAAAGGCGCACCTCACCCTCGTCCGCCACGCGGAACGCCGGGTCTAAGCCGATATCGTTAAAATTGTTGCGGATGATAAACAGGCAGAAACTGTCAATGGTCATAATCTGGGCGCTGTGTACCAGCGTGGACTGACGTTGCAAATGGACACTGTCGGGATGTTCCTCCAGCGCTTTGCTGATGGCGAGGCTGATTCGCTCCCGCATTTCTGCCGCCGCCGCGTTGGTAAAGGTCACAATCAACATCCGGTCGATGTCCACCGGTTCCGTTTCTTCCAGGATGCGCTGCAAAATCCGCTCTACCAGAACCGCCGTCTTACCACTGCCCGCCGCCGCCGACACCAGCAGATTTTCCCCGCGGGAATCAATTACCTGTTGCTGTTCCTCTGTAAACTGCATTACGCCTCTCCCTTCCCTTCTGCCTCTGCCATTTTTTCATACACTTGTTCCTCGGTGAGTTCTTCCAACTGCCGCATCGCCATTCCCGGCATCTGTTTGTCAAAGCCGCACACATTTTTGTAGCTGCAATAGGTGCAGGAGGACTGCTGCCCCTTCTCATAAGGATTTAACGCCATCTCTCCCCTTAAAATACCGGCTCCGATATGCTTGATTTTCTGGTTTACATAATTTGAAATCTGCTGGATTTGTTCCTCAGTTGCCACCTGGGAACGGGCACTGAGGGAGCCATCCTTTTTCCATTCCAC
>CAKRNW010000120.1 GCA_934371505.1 uncultured Lachnospiraceae bacterium | reverse complement strand
CAGCTGGGGGAACCGAAAAGCTATTTTGAGGCAGCAAGCTGTGCCTTTGAAGGACTGGATAAAATCTACACCTACGCAAGCTTTGAAATTGAAACCTATCCCCAGGATACAGCGGACTGCATTAAATCCATTGTTTTAAAGGATGATACCGTATCTACTGTGGAGGGAGTTTCCATTGGAGACAGCGAGGATAAGGTACGGGAGACCTATGGTGTACCTTCGGAGGAAAGCACAGGCAGACTTGTTTATCAGAAAGAGAAGACCAATCTGGTCTTTGTGGTAAACAATGGAGTTGTGATATCGATTGAATACGCCTCTATGGTATTAGAGTAACACAAAACTCCTGTTTTCCGGGAAGGGGCTTCTGCCTCCGGGAATGTTCATTCCCATTTTCCAGCACAATGGTTTTATTATGGAAGAGAAAAACTTCAAAAAATGATTGCATAGCAAAAAAAGCTGTGCTAATATAATGGCGATAAATGCGTTGAAGGAGACTCTTGCCAGGGAGTTCGACAGGAAATTGGCGTCACCGACTGAGAGCGCCTAACGAAGGAATCGGTAAAGGGAACACTCCGGAGCAGATTATCTGAAAGCAGTGGAAACTGTCGTAGGGTAATACGTGTCAACCCACGTTACGGGAAAGAGTGGATATGTGTGTTCTGCGTCAGGTTTTCCTGGAATGCGGCATATATCAATGCGGGTGGTACCGCGGATAGAATCGTTTATCCGTCCCGGAATACAAATAGTATTCCGGGACTTTTTGTATGCACAAAAATGTGCGGGTCTCGGAATCGAACAAAAAGGAGACCAAAACTATGAAAAACTGTTACAGAGACATCACTGTCAAAGAAATCGGCGAACAGCACATCGGTCAGACCCTGCGGGTGGCTGGCTGGGTGGAGAACATCCGCGACCACGGCGGCGTATCCTTCATTGATCTGCGGGATATGTACGGCGTACTCCAGGTGGTTCTCCGTCAGGACGGCTTGCTGAAAGGCATCACCAAAGAGATGTGCATCAGCGTGGAAGGACGGATTGAGAAAAGGGACGAGGACACCTACAATCCTAAAATTCCCACCGGAACCATTGAACTGGAGGCACGCACCATTGACGTGTTAGGCAAGGTTTATCAGCAGCTTCCTTTTGAGATTATGACCTCCAAGGAAACCCGTGAGGATGTCCGCCTGAAATACCGTTACCTGGATTTGCGCAATGCCAAAGTCAAAGATAACATTATCTTCCGTTCCCAGGTGATTGCGTTCCTGCGCCAGAAAATGACAGAGATGGGCTTTCTGGAAATCCAGACTCCGATTCTGTGTGCATCCTCCCCGGAGGGTGCCAGAGATTACATCGTACCCTCCCGTAAATACAAAGGAAAATTCTACGCACTGCCCCAGGCACCCCAGCAGTACAAACAGCTCCTCATGGTGTCCGGCTTTGACAAATATTTCCAGATTGCTCCCTGTTTCCGTGACGAGGATGCAAGAGCAGACCGTTCTCCCGGTGAGTTCTATCAGTTAGACTTTGAGATGAGCTTCGCTACCCAGGAGGATGTATTCCGGGTAGGCGAGGAAGTGCTTACCGCCACCTTCGAGAAATTTGCACCGGAAGGGGCAGCCATCACGCCGGCACCTTACCCGGTTATCAGCTACAAGCAGGCGATGCTGGAGTTTGGCTGTGACAAGCCGGATTTACGCAACCCTCTGCGTATTATGGATTTGACCGGCTTTTTCCAGAAATGTACCTTCCGTCCCTTCTTAGGACGCACCGTCCGGGGGATCAAGGTGCATGCAGAAATGAGCAAGGGATTCCATGAGAAACTCTTAGCCTTCGCCACCGGACTTGGCATGGGAGGCTTAGGCTATCTGGATGTGGCAGAGGATTTAAGCTACAAAGGCCCCATTGATAAATTTATCCCGGAGGAAATAAAGCCGGAGCTTGCAAAACTGGCAGGCTTACAGGCAGGAGATACCATTTTCTTTATCGCTGATAAAGAGGAGCGGGCAAACTACTATGCGGGACAGATTCGCAACGAGCTGGGTCAGAAACTGGATTTGATTGAGAAAAATGCCTTCCGTTTCTGCTATGTAAACGACTTTCCCATGTACGAGTCAGACCCGGAAACCAAACAGCTCGGCTTTACCCACAACCCCTTCTCCATGCCTCAGGGCGGTCTGGAGGCTCTGGAGAACGAGAACCCGCTGGACATTCTGGCATACCAGTACGACATCGTGTGCAACGGTGTGGAACTGTCCTCCGGTGCGGTGAGAAACCACGATATGCAGATTATGGTCAAAGCCTTTGAACTGGCCGGCTATGACGAGGAGACCTTAAAGAGCAAATTCGGCGCACTCTATCAGGCATTCCAGTTTGGAGCACCCCCTCACGCAGGAATGGCTCCCGGCGTGGACCGTATGATCATGCTGCTGCGCCAGGAGGAAAACATCCGGGAGGTTATCGCCTTCCCCATGAGCGGTTCCGCCCAGGATCTGATGTGCGGAGCACCCAACGATGTCACCGAACAGCAGCTGCGTGAGGTACACATCAAAGTGCGGGATTAAAGAGAAAAATAAATGTTTCTCTTACAAGATTTGTGCTTGCGCACAAACTTGAGATGCCTTGAAAAGCGGGCAGAATGGAGATTATTATGGCAAATATCATTTCAGATGAGACCATTGAATATGTAGGCATCCTGGCAAAGCTGGAACTTTCTGAAGAAGAAAAGGAACAGGCGAAAAAGGATATGGGCAGTATGCTGGACTACATCGACCAGCTGAACGAGCTGGACACCACCGGAGTGGAGCCTATGTCCCATGTATTTCCGGTACAGAACGTATTCCGGGAGGATGTGGTCGTAGGCGGCGATGAGAGTGAAAAGACGTTGGCGAATGCACCGGAACAGAAGGATAACATGTTTCTGGTGCCAAAGACCTTTGACTGAGAAAAAGGAGACTCGCAAAAATGGATGGTTGTAAAATGACAGCCGTACAGCTTGCCAAAGCAATCCGGGCGGGGAAAACCACCGCAGTGGAGGCTATGCAGGCGGTACTGGAAAAGATCGAACAATATGAAAGCACCTATCACTGTTATGTGACGGTGGATAAGGAGGGGGCATTACAACGTGCCGCCCTGGTGCAGGCAAAAATCGAGGCAGGAGAGCTGACCGGGCCTCTGGCAGGCGTGCCGGTGGCAATCAAGGACAATATGTGTACCGAGGGGATGCTTACCACCTGTTCCTCCAAAATTCTATATAACTTTATTCCCACCTACTCTGCGGAGGCCGTGCTTTTACTGGAGCAGGCAGGAGCGGTGGTGATTGGAAAGACCAACATGGATGAATTCGCCATGGGCTCCACCACAGAGACTTCCGCTTACGGTGTGACGAAAAATCCCGTAAATCCGGAGCATGTGCCGGGAGGCTCCTCCGGTGGTTCCGCGGCGGCAGTGGCAGCAGGGGAATGTTTCTTTGCACTGGGCTCTGACACCGGCGGCTCCATCCGTCAGCCTGCTTCCTATTGCGGGGTGGTAGGCATGAAACCCACCTACGGTACGGTATCCCGTTATGGACTGATTGCCTATGGTTCCTCCTTAGATCAGATTGGACCTCTGACCAAAAATGTGGAGGACTGTGCCACAGTGCTGGAACTTATTGCCGCCCACGATGAAAAGGATTCCACCTCCATCAAACGGGAGGACACGGATTTTACCTCTGCCCTGGTAAAGGATGTGAAGGGCATGCGGATTGGAATTCCCAGAGACTATTTCGGGGAAGGACTGGAGCCGGAAGTCAAAGCGGCAGTGTTAAAGGCAGCCGAGGATTTAAAAGCCCGAGGTGCCATTGTGGAGGAATTTGATTTAAGCCTGGTAAATTACGCCATTCCCACCTACTATACCATTGCGGCTGCGGAGGCAAGCTCCAATCTGGAGCGTTTTGACGGCATCAAGTACGGCTACCGCGCCGAGGGCGTGGAGGGACTTCATCCCATGTATAAAAAGACCCGTTCCGAGGGCTTTGGTGTCGAGGTAAAACGCCGCATTATGTTAGGCTCCTTCGTGTTAAGCTCCGGCTACTATGACGCTTACTATCTGAAAGCCCTCCGGGTAAAAGCCATGATTAAGAAAGCCTTTGACGAGGCATTTCAGAAATACGATGTGATTTTAGGGCCGGTGGCACCCACCACCGCACCGAAACTGGGGCAGAGTCTGGCAGACCCCATCAAGATGTACCTGGGGGATATTTATACCATCGCGGTGAACCTGGCAGGACTGCCCGGCATTTCCCTTCCCTGTGGCAAGGACAGCAAGGGACTGCCCATCGGCTTACAGTTAATCGGTGACTGTTTCCAGGAGAAGAAACTGATTCAGACCGCATACACCTATGAACAGTTGCGAGAGGAGGCGTAAAGGAAGATGAAAGAGTATGAAACCGTCATCGGACTGGAAGTTCATGTAGAGCTTGCAACCAAAACCAAAATTTTCTGTGGCTGTTCCACTGCTTTTGGCGGACGCCCCAACTCCCACACCTGTCCGGTCTGCACCGGCATGCCCGGTTCTTTGCCGGTCTTAAACAAAAAAGTACTGGAATACGCCGTTGCAGTGGGACTTGCTACCAACTGCGATATTACCCGGTACTGTAAATTTGACAGAAAGAATTACTTTTATCCAGATAATCCGCAGAACTATCAGATTTCCCAGTTGTATCTGCCCATCTGCAGAAACGGGAGTGTGGAAATTGAGGTGGATGGTGTCCGCAAGGACATCGGAATCCATGAGATTCACATGGAGGAGGATGCGGGCAAACTGATTCACGACGAGTGGGAGGATGCCACCCTGGTGGATTACAACCGCTCCGGCGTGCCTCTCATTGAGATTGTTTCCGAGCCGGATATGCGCTCCGCGGAGGAGGTCATTGCCTACCTGGAAAAACTGCGGATGCTGATTCAGTACATCGGTGCCTCCGACTGTAAGCTGCAGGAAGGCTCCATGCGTGCCGATGTCAACCTGTCGGTACGGGAAGTGGGGGCGCCGGAATTCGGCACCCGTACCGAAATGAAGAACTTAAACTCCTTCCGTGCCATCTCCCATGCCATCACAGGAGAGCGGGAGCGCCAGATTGATTTGCTGGAGGCAGGAGAAAAGGTGGTACAGGAAACCCGCCGTTGGGATGACAGCAAGGGGCAGTCCTACGCCATGCGCAGCAAAGAGGACGCACAGGACTACCGCTATTTCCCGGAGCCGGATTTGGTGCCTATTTCCATTAGCGGACAATGGTTAGAGGAAATCCGGGATACCCTTCCCGAATTCCGGGAGGAGAAAAAAGCCCGGTATCTCCAGGAGTTTGACATCCCGGAGTACGATATTGACATGATCACTGGCACCAAAGCGCTGGCGGATTTATTTGAAAAGACAGTGGTGCTGGGAGCCGCACCCAAGAAGGTTTCCAACTGGATTATGGTGGAAACCATGCGGCTGTTGAAAGAGCATGAGATGGACGCGGAGGACATTCATTTCAGCCCCGCACACCTGGCAGCCATCATTGACATGGTTGAAAAGAAAGAAATCAACGGCAATGTGGCAAAAGAAGTCTTTGAGCAGGTATTTCTGGAGGATGCAGACCCGAAAGCCTATGTGGAGGAAAAAGGGTTAAAGACGGTGAATGACGAGGGTGCGCTGCGCACCACCGTAGAACAGGTGTTAAAAGACAACCCCCAGTCTGTGGAAGACTACCACAATGGAAAAGAAAAAGCCATCGGCTTCCTGGTAGGACAGACGATGAAAGCAATGCACGGGAAAGCAGACCCCGGCATGGTGAATAA
>CAKRNW010000119.1 GCA_934371505.1 uncultured Lachnospiraceae bacterium | reverse complement strand
TTGTCAATCAGCTCGCAGTTTTTCTGATAGATAGGGTCTGCGGTTTCCCCATTCAACTCATAATAATGTTTGCCAATTTCCTGATACTGGGTATCAATGATTTCTTCCAGGGAGCGGATGCGCCCCCGGAGGCTGGCAACCTCTGCCATATCCTTTGCGCTGTTAACGGCGTCCCTTCCTTTAGAACCAAGCTTTCCAAGAAAATCCATAACAATCAATCCTTTCTTACTGTGCCTGAGTCTCAGGGGGAGTGCTCGGAGGCTGTTGGGTGGCTGCCTGGCTTAATGCAGCCAGGACACTGTTAATTGCATTTTTTACCTCCTCGGAGGCATCTGCACTGGGCAGAGGAATGGCAGTTGCACCATTCTGGAAGTAGAGCAGAACCTCGCTTTGTAACGTAGTCAGATAATCCGGTGTGGAGAAGAACGCTGTGTTGTGGTGACAGGTGGTGATTTGCTGAATCGGATTACCGTTCTCGTCTACCAGAACTTCATCGGTGGTGGCAGCAGTGGTGCCAAGGGCAGAGGCTGTGCCACTTTGCAATGCAGGGTCTTCTACTGGTGTCAGTTCCAGTACTCCCGGTGTTTTGAAAGGACAGAGGTCGCTGGCAGGAAGATTATCAATAGGGCAGACCATACCGGAGTAGTGGACATCGCAGCTCTCTGTGGGAACGGTACCCTCTGCAAAATATTCGGTCTTTAAAGTGCCATCACAAAGTCCTGCAATGGGTAACTTACCGGACTGGGAGCAGACGGTAGCGGTTACAATACCGTCGGGAACCGGGAAGGACTGATTTTCCAGATTCTCATGGATTCGTGACATGACTGCACGCCACAGAGTCTTCGCCAGGTTTTTCTCACCGGAGCCGGACAGTTTTGTGTTGTTATCGTAGCCTGTCCAGGTGGTACAGGTATAATAAGGAGTATAGCCGGAGAACCAGACATCATTGTAATCGGAAGTGGTTCCGGTTTTTCCTGCGATAGCCATACCACCAAAGTTTACAGAAGTACCGGTACCGGAAGTAACCACATCCTGCATGGCACTGGTGAGCAGGAAGGATGTGGTTTCCTTTAATACCTGACGGGTTTCCGGAGCGGTGTTGTCCAGGATGACATTGCCATCGTGGTCAAGCACTTTGGTGTACAGCTTCGGCTTGATATAGGTTCCGCCGTTGGCAATGGTTGCATAAGCGGCATTCAGTTCAATATTTTTTACACCCTTGGTGATACCGCCCAGAGCCAGTGACTGCTGGATATCAGAGTAGACCTGACCGCCGATGACTTCGCTCTCTACCAGGGTGGTAAAACCGAAGTTTATCAGATAATCGTAGCCAAGCTGAGGGGTAATCTGTGTCAAAGTCTTTACGGTAACGATATTTAAGGAGTCTTTGATACCGGTACGCAGAGAGCAGAGACCACGGTATTTCGCACCATACCAGTTCTTTACCGGACGACCTTCCGCATAGTTGAAAGGTGCGTCATTCATGACAGTGGCCAATGTCAGTCCTGCACTGTCCAGTGCGGGAGCATAGGTGGACACAATCTTAAAAGTAGAACCGGGCTGACGGGTGGTATCTGTGGCGCGGTTTAAGGTACGGCTGCCCTCCTTGGCACCGCGGCCACCTACCATGGCTGCCACATAGCCGGTGCTCTGATCTTCAATAGTCATGGAGATCTGGGGCTGAGGAGTCAGGGTAATATTTTCACCATAAACTTCATCGCCGTCATTTAACAAAGTAGCTTTGTAGCGCTCAATGTCAGAATAAGCGGTTTCCTGGTCAGAATAAATTAGGTTAAAACGTGCATTTTCCTGGTGGATAAAGGATTTAAACATTTCCGTGCTATAGTTCTGATAGTCACCGTCTGCGGTTTTGACAGTCAGCTCGTAGGAAAGCTGCCATTTTACATTTTCCGGGTAGTTGTCGGGATTGGAACATACTTCATCCGCAATTGCCTGAATATCTGGATCCTGGGTGGAGTAAACCTGTAAACCGCCGCTGTAGAGCAGGGTGTATGCCTGGGTTTCGTTGTAGCCGGCTGCCAGCAGATCATCCATCAGTACATCTGTCAGAGCATCCACAAAATAGGAATTAATGGAATCATCGGCAGTCTCTGCATTGACAATCTGAATGCGGGAGTAGACATCGTCGGCCATGGCAGCATCATATTCCGTCTGCGAGATATAGCTTTGTTCCAACATATTTTTCAATACTTTATCCCGACGTTTCTGGTTTTCCTCGGGATGAGAAATCGGGTTATACCGGGAAGGGTTCTGGGTGATGCCGGCAATGACGGCACACTCAGACAGTGCCAACTGGCTTACATCCTTATTAAAATAGCGGAGGGAGGCAGCCTGTACACCCAGAGTATTCTGACCAAGGTTGATGGTATTCATGTAGTTGCAGAGCACATCGTCCTTGGACATGACCTTGGTAAGCTGAATAGCCAGGTACTGCTCCTGGATTTTCCGCTTGATACTTTGCATGGTAGTTTCACTTGTCCAGCCGGTAAAGACACTGTTTTTAATAAGCTGCTGGGTAATGGTGGATGCACCCTGTCCCAGCTTGCCCTTCATAACGGCATCGGCGCCGGCACGGATAATACCCTTGATATCAATACCGTTGTGATCATAAAACCGCTCATCCTCGATGGCAACAAAGGCGTGAGCCAGGTTTTCCGGAATTTTATCCATACTCACCGGGATTCGGTTGGAATCTGTTGCCACCAGTTTTGCAGTCTGGTTTCCCTGATTGTCGTAGACAAATGTGGAGAAGCCGGAAGGTGATACATCAATGTTGCTTATATCAGGAGCAGTGGCGAGAATTCCCTTAAAAACACCGATTCCTGCGCTGATACCGATAATGCCGGCACCGATGACAAGAATCAGAATGACTTCCAGGAAAGTCACACCCAGCTTTTTGCCCCATTTTACAGATTTGGAATTCAGTGCCTTTTGTTTTTTCTGGACACCTTTTTTGCTATAATTCATCGAATATAAACCTAAGCCTTTCTGTAAGCTTTGAATTTTAACTAATACATTATATCAAAACATACTTCTTAAATAAAGGTTTTTTCTTCCATATTAAGAATTGTTCACTTTTTTGTTCGCATTTAAACCGGTATATGGTAACATAATGGTACAGGAGATCCTGTACCATGAACGAGCAAACGGGGGGACAGTCCCATGTATAAAATTTTAATCGAAGGTGGCAGCGGAGAAATTGAAGAGAAAAAATCCCGCTTTATTGCCACTTTGCGTCCGGTGGAGACTCAGGAGGAAGCCGTGGCATTTATCGAGGAAATAAAAAAGAAATATTGGGATGCAAGACACAACTGTTCTGCATTTGTACTGGGAGATGAGGCTCAACTGACCAGATGCAATGACGATGGAGAGCCCTCCGGCACAGCAGGACGTCCCATGCTGGAGGTATTGCTGGGAAGCGGCGTGCGCAATGTGGCAGTGGTGGTTACCAGATACTTCGGCGGAACCTTACTGGGAACAGGCGGCCTGGTGCGTGCCTATACCCAGGCTGTACAGGCAGGCTTGAATCAATGCCGGATTGGAATCATGAGGCAGGGGGTAATCCTTCGCATCGACACCGATTATAATAATGTAGGAAAAGTTCTCTACATTTTAAATGACCGGGGGATTGAGCAACAGGACAGTGCCTATACGGATAAAGTGTCCATCACCGTGCGTCTGCCCATAGAAGAGAGGGAATCTCTGGAAAAGGCAATTACGGAAAGTACCTGTGGAAAAGCGTCTTACGAGTCCTTGGAAAATTCATTTTATGTTGACAAAAACTCTGAAATTTTAGTATAGTTTCTATTGGAAGTTTCCATAAATTTTCTTTTGGAAAGGTGGTGGTTTTATTATGAAGAAAAGTACACATAGTACAGATAACCCTGTTCCTGGGCGAAGTAGTAAGACCACGAAACTGAATACCGGAGGAAAATTGCTATGGAAGAAATTATTGAACTGTTAGAGAATAAGCAATATACTCGCCTGCGTCAGCGCCTGGAGGAAATGAACGATGCGGATATCGCAGCAGTTCTCGAGGAACTGGACAACGAGGAGATGCTTAAAGTTTTTCGTATTTTGCCTAAGGATGCGGCAGCAGATGTGTTTGCCTATCTGGAGGTAGATGAACAGCAGTACCTGATCACCATGCTTTCTGAGAGAGAAGCAGGAGTGATTATTGATAACCTGATGTCCGATGATGCAGCGGACCTGTTGGATGAAATGCCTGCGAACATCGTCAAGAAACTGTTGGCGAATGTAAGTCCCGAGACCAGACGTGATGTTAATGATCTGTTGAGATATCCGGAGGATTCGGCCGGAAGCATCATGACTGTGGAGTATGTGGATCTGAAAGAAAATCTGACGGTGGCAGAAGCCATAGAGAGGATCAGAAAGATTGCACTGGATCGTGAGACGGTCAATATCTGCTATGTGCTGGACAGTGGACGCAGACTGGTGGGAACAGTGGCGCTGCGTTACCTGCTTCTGAGTGATCCCAGTGAGGTGATTGGAGATATCATGCATGAAAATGTTATCTCAATCAATACACATACGGACCAGGAGGAAGCCGCTGCACAATTCCAGAAATATGGATTTACAGCCATGCCGGTGGTGGATAATGAAAACCGCATGGTAGGTATCATCACGGTGGATGATATCGTGGATATCATGCAGGAAGAGGCCACAGAGGATATTGAGAAGATGGCGGCGGTGATGCCATCTGACCGTCCTTATCTGAAAACCTCTGTTGTAGATGGATGGAAAAAAAGAATCCCCTGGCTTTTACTGTTAATGATTTCCTCAACCTTTACCAGTAAAATTATCTCATCCTTTGAAGATGCGTTGAGTATTTGTGTAGTATTGACTGCCTATATTCCCATGTTGATGGATACCGGTGGTAACGCCGGTGGCCAGGCAAGTGCCATTATTATCCGTGGACTGTCCCTGAATGAAGTGGAATTTAAAGACTGGTTTAAGGTAGCAGGAAAGGAAGTGCGTATCGCCGTGATGTGCGGTATCACTCTTGCAGTGGCAAACTTCGTAAAGCTGCTTGTATTTGATCATGTGGCGGTTACCGTGGCAGTTGTTATCTGTCTCACCCTGGTCTGCGCTGTAATGATTGCCCAGATTGTGGGATGCAGTCTGCCTATGATTGCCAAGAAACTGGGCTTTGACCCCGCAGTTATGGCTAGCCCGTTTATTACAACGATTGTAGATGCCTTGTCACTGTTGGTTTATTTCAGCATAGCAACCCATATGCTGAATCTATAAAGAAGATAAAAAAAGAATCCTGCATGGATAGGATTCTTTTTTTATGCATAGAAAATTCCTTCCTATGAATGAAAAACGCTCCACGGGTATGCGCAGCTTGCGGAGAAGAAGCTTATGCTGCGCATATCCGTGGAGACAGTTAATCTGGTTCTGAAATCCGGCTGACACCTACAAAAACTTCCGAGATTTTATACCAGGTGGGATAGTCCACTATGCCGGTCTGGGGAAGACCGAAAATTCGTTGGAAAATCCGGACAGCATTAGCGGTATTGCGGCCATAGACCCCGTCCACAGCCAGGGTAGGCAGAGCCGGATAATTTTGTGCAATCCGGTTTAGCTGTTGCTGCAGCTGGCGCACCTTTTCTCCACTGGCACCGATGGTCAGGTCGTAACCCGGCCAGGAGGAGGGAATACCGGATACACTGGTGGCTGTATTGATGTACATGTCATTTCCGTAGTAGTATCGTACAATTTCTATAGGGGTATAACCCTGTTCACCCAGATACTTGGAGCCCCATTGGCTCAATCCCGTACAAGTAGCAGTGGTACCATTACAGTAAGAGGTAAAGATCGGCTGGCGCACACCGGG
>CAKRNW010000118.1 GCA_934371505.1 uncultured Lachnospiraceae bacterium | reverse complement strand
ACAGGAAATGATCAGCACGGAGAGGATGAAAGAAATTGTATATCCGGCAGATCGAGCAAGGCTTCAGGAGGATTTACAGGAGATTTCAGAAGGCAAAAAGCAGACTCATGATATGAATTACCGTTGGGTGAACCGAAGAGGGGAAATTGTATGGATTAATTGCAGAGGAACGGTAATCGATGACGACAAGGGAAAACCTTTTGTCATGATAGGAAGAGTATCTGACAAAGCTTTACAGTATTTGTATCATCCAATGACGAAGCTTTTTAATAAAAATAAACTTTTCCTGGATCTGGAAAACGAATTTCTAATCAGGGACAAAGGCTATTTTATGTTATTGGGAATAGATGATCTGGGAAACATAAATCTGCGGCATGGTAGGAATTATGGAGATGATGTGATCATGCAATGCGCGGAAATACTGGAAAGAAAGGTATCTCTGCAAAATGTATGGCATGTGGAGAGCAATTGCTTTGCCCTGTATCTGGATGTAGAGACGGAAGAAGAGGTTCATGATATCTATGACGAGTTACTGAGGGAAATGTCAAAAGTCTGTAGCATTTCTGCAGGCGTTGTTCCAAATAATAGGAATATGTTTGGAGATGCCCATAGCCTTTATGCTTGCGGGAAAACGACCTTTGAAAAAGCTAAAAGCAGTGGAGGGCGTACCATTCTGTTCTGTTCTCAGGAAGATATGGAAGAACGTATTAAAATTGGTCAATTTTTGGAAGAGATGCAGAAAAGTACACAAAATGGATTCGAAGGGTTCTATCTCTGCTATCAACCCCAGATTAAGGCTGGAAACTATCATTTATTTGGTGCGGAGGCATTGCTTCGTTTTCGATCCCAAATACATGGAGAAGTATATCCGGATCAGTTTGTTCCCTTATTGGAGCAGTCTAAACTTATCAATCAGGTGGGAATGTGGATTTTGGAGACGGCATTGCTTCAGTGTAAAAAATGGAGAGAGACGGTAGAAAACTTTCATATCAGTGTGAATTTTTCTGTGGTACAGTTGAAAGAAAAAAATGTTGCAGAGAAGGTATTGAAGGTTTTGGAAAAAACCGGACTTCCGGGAAGTGTGCTCACAATCGAAATCACAGAGTCCAGACAACTACATGAATCCCAGCATTTTAGAAGAATCTTCAAAATTTGGAGAGATGCCGGGATTGAACTGTCCATTGACGACTTCGGAACCGGGTATGCCAGTATGAGTTACTTGAAAGAACTTCATATCAATGAAATCAAGATTGACCGGTTGTTTGTACGCGGTATTGAGGAGGCAACCTACAATTATCGCTTGATCAGCAATATGATTGAGTTTGCAAAGAGCAACGCAATCCGCATTTGCTGTGAAGGTGTGGAAACAACACAGGAACTGGTGGTATTGGAAAACCTGTCCCCCAATCTGATACAAGGATATCTGTTTTCAAAACCCTGTAAAACGGATCTGTTTGAACGGACATTCATTGACAACACGGCGGAGGAATATAAGAAAAAGAAAGATTTTGTTCAAAAAATCTATCAGTATAAAGAAAAAGCACATGTTATTTATTTCAATGTAAAAGACATCCTGCGAGAGAATGATCTGGGCTTGTGGCTGATTCGTTTTAACGAAGAGGAGAGGAATTATGAACTGCACCCGGATGAAACGATGGAACGGATTATGGGGCTGGATCGAAAGTACATGCCTCAGGAATGCTATGAGTTCTGGCATAGCAGAATTAAGGAAGAATACCGTGATTATGTATGGCAAAATGTAAAGAGGATGATGACAGCAAATAAGGTGGTACAATTACAATATCCATGGATGCACCCGCAGTTAGGTGAAGTGATGGTACAGTGTAGTGGCAAGCGAGTGGAAGACTCCGACGGAATGGTAACACTGGAAGGGTATCACAGAATTATCAGTAATATTGAAGAGAACTTTATGTAAGTTTTCTTTCATCGAAAAAGCGAGTGGCACAAAATCCACCCGCTTTTTTCGATTAGCCCTTTATTTTTGAGCGATAAAGAGAACACCAAGGGTACCAGGCCCACAATGGCTGGAAATCACACCACCGGCACGGGTTTCCAAAATTTCCTGAAAGATACTCAGACTTTCCAGATAAGAACGTACAGCATTCACAACTTCCGGATCACAGCCGGAGTGGGTAATGAAAACTCGGTCAGGTTTGGCTGTTTTCAGGTCATTCTCCATATCTTTTGCATAGGAGAGAATGACAGAGGCTAATTTGCCACGGTATTTTTTGTTGGCATCCATGGCACCGTTTTCCACTACAATTTTGGGATGCAGCTTTAATACACTGCCAGCCATAGCTGCGACGGCATTACAACGACCACCACGGTACAGGTAAGTGAGAGTGTCTACTACGAAACTTGCACGGACCCATGGTTTTAATTCTTCCATAGCTGTGGAAATTTCAGAAGCAGTCTTGCCGGCCTTTGCCATGAGAGCAGCCTCTATTACCAGAAGACCGATTCCAGTGGAAAGGTTGGCAGAATCAATCACTGTAATCAGATCAGATGCTTCCAGCTCTTCAGCAGCAAGTCTCATCACATTTCCGGAAGTAGACATACTGGAGGAAATGGAAAAACAGACGATTTCCCGCTTTTCCTCCACATAAGGTCGGAAAAGTTCTATGGCTTTCTCCAGGGAAGGGGCAGAGGTTTTAGGTGTTGTCTTGTGTTCATCGGCCCATTTGAAAATCTGTTCCGGAGTAATCGTTTTTCCATCCTCAAATTCATCCTCACCCAAAAGGATATGAAGAGGCAGTATATCAATATCGTATTTTGCTACCAGTTCCGGTGAAAGGTCACAGGTACTGTCAGAAATAATCTTAACCATAGGGATACCTCGATTCTTTATTATTTCCTTTCATTATAAAGAAAATCAGAGACTATGTCACGAAGTAAAATGTAGGAATTCCTTTTTAATTTGTGGTTCTAGAAGCACTTGAAAAGTAGACTTGTAATGATTTTGAACTGGTATGCTAAAACAATTACATTGGATAATGCTTACAACTTGATAAAGAATTGAATTATTTTTTTCATATCCAACACAAATCCACCACATTAATTTCGTATATAAAATAAATTTTATATTCTAAATAAATATGAAATAAATTTAAAATCCATTATAAAATAAAAACATGATATAAAACTAAATACAATTATGCAAATATATACAATAATGTAGAAAATTTAGCATATTAAATTATAAAAATTGCCCAAAGACTATTGACAATGACCTATGGCGACTATACAATGTCCACATGAAGCTTCGAAAAAAGTTTCATAAGAAATAAAAATTATTTCATATATGAAACTTTTTTAACCATGGTAAGTATTGGAGGATGACGTATGGAGGTTGCACAGACACTGTGCTGGCAAAGCCGCTTAAGAGGCATACTGGGGAGCCTGGGGGCACAGGAAAGACGTTTTGCAGAGTATCTGCTGAATCGTCTTGGAGGAATTGAGAAAGAACCGATTGCTGTTTTGGCAAGAGAGGCACAAGTCAGTGAGGCAACGGTAGTCCGGGTATGTCATAAGATGGGATATGCAGGACTAAAGGAATTAAAAATTGCTGTAGCCCGTGAAAATCGGATAACAGGTGCACCGACAGCACCGTTGGATGAAGAACTTGCTCAACTGCGGGAAAAGGTTTTTGAAGGAACCATTCGTTCTATTCGAGACACTAGCAATATGATAGACGGAGCAGTTCTGGAAGAAGTGACGAAGGTTTTGTGTCAGGCAAACTACATAACGATTTATGGACTGGGAGCATCCGCTTCTGTGGCAAGGAATTTGAAACATCAGCTGATGCAGATTGGAATTCCTTCCATTGTAGATAGTGAGATTGAACTTTCCACATTGGTAGCCGGTAAATATGGAAAAGGCGATGTGGCGATTGGAATCAGCTATTCTGGTGAATCAGCAAAGGTTGTGGATGCGATTAAGGTCGCAAAAGGAAAGGGAACAGAGACTATCTGTATTACAAGCTTTGGAGATTCTGCTCTGGCAAGGTGTTCTGATTTACGACTTTTTACTTCAGCGGAAACCTTACCAGACGACAAAGATAAATCTCTGGCGAGAAGTGCACAGATTTATTTAATCAATCTTCTCTGTATGAACATGGCATTGAAATATGACCGTTACCACGATGCGTGATGGCGGAACTGATAAATAAACGGAGGCAGTCAGATATGCAGGCAGAAAAGAAACAAGAGTTAGAACTCATTGCGGCAAAAATCCGTAAGCATGCATTAGAGGCAATCAAAAGCGCGAATTCCGGTCATATAGGTGGGTCTTTTTCCATCGCGGAAATTTTATCAGTACTTTATTTTGACCAGATGCACATTGACCCGAAAAATCCAAAGGATGAGGCCAGAGACCGATTTGTTTTATCTAAAGGACACTGCACACCAGCCGCTTACTCAGCGCTGGCAATGAAGGGATTCTTTCCAATCGAAGACCTGGCTGGGTTTCGGAAGATAGACAGTTATCTTTCTGGGCACATGGAAATGAACGGAGTTCCCGGTGTAGACATGTCCACAGGTTCTCTGGGACAGGGGCTTTCCGCAGGAATTGGAATGGCGTTGGCCGCCAAATTAGATAAAAAGAATTATCGTACCTATGTGATTTTAGGCGATGGCGAAATTGAAGAAGGTCAGGTCTGGGAGGCAGCAATGTTTGCTGGAAATCATGGACTGGACAATCTGGTTGCCATTGTTGATTACAACAAATTACAGCTGGACGGAAGTGTGGAGGAAATCAATTCTCCCTGTCCCATTGATGAAAAATTTAAAGCATTTAAATGGGAGGTTATTCCTGTTGATGGACATGATGTAGAACAGCTGGAGGAGATGTTTCAAAAGGCAGAGACGGTCAAGGGAAAACCAGTGCTGATTCTGGCAGATACTATTAAAGGTAAAGGTGTATCCATTTTTGAAGGCATTGTGAAATGGCATGGAAACCGACCTAATGAGGAGGAATACCGGATTGCATTCCAAGAATTAAATCAGAGAATTGAAGAATTGGAGGGAGCAAAATGGGAGAAATGATAGCGAGCCGTGTTGGATACGGACAGGCATTAGCAGAGTTTGGCAGTGATTCGGATGTGATTGCACTGGATGCAGATTTATCCAGTTGTACGATGTCCTGTGACTTTGCCAAGAAATATCCAGAACGATTTTTCAATGTGGGAATTGCAGAGGCAAACATGGTAGGAATAGTCGCTGGACTGGCAGCGTGTGGAAAACGAGTATTTTGTCACTCCTTTGCAATTTTTATGACAGGAAGAGCTTACGACCAGATACGAAACAGTATCGCTTATCCGGGACTCAATGTAAAACTGGTGGGGAGTCACAGCGGTCTGACTGCTGGAGAGGATGGTGGTACACACCAGGCGTTAGAAGATGTCAGCCTGATGCGCTCCATTCCGGGAATGACAGTAATCTGGCCGTGTGATGCAAACGAGGCAAAAGAGGCGACAAAGGCATTACTACAGTTTCAGGGTCCAGCTTATCTGAGAACGGGACGGAGTCCGGTAGAAAACGTTACTCCTTCGTTTGCAAACTATAAATTTGAGATAGGCAAAGGAATTGTCTTACAGGAAGGCAGCGATGTGACACTGATTGCTGCGGGACTGATGGTACAGGAATCCTTAAAAGCAGCAAAAATGCTGGGAGAAGAAGGAATCTCAGCAAGAGTCATTGATATGCATACCATCAAGCCTATCGATGAAGAGTTGATTTTAAAAGTAGCCAAGGAAACAGGAGCCATTGTAACTGTGGAAAACCACAATCGGTATGGTGGGTTGGGTTCGGCAGTCGCAGAGGTGCTGGCAAAACATGAGCCTATCCCCATGGAAATGGTAGCAGTAGAGGATTGCTTTGGCCATTCCGGCGATACCTGGAAACTTTTAAAAAAATATGGACTGAGTCCAGAAGAAATTGTAAAAAAAGCCAAACTTTGTATGGCTAGAAAGTGAGGGAAGATTCAAGTGGTTGCAGAAATCTGGGGAATCGGTCACTGTTGT
>CAKRNW010000117.1 GCA_934371505.1 uncultured Lachnospiraceae bacterium | reverse complement strand
GAGGGCGGCCTTGGCGGCGCGGGCATAGGCGGCGGCATCGAAGGCACTGGCAGCAACATCGCCATCACCGGAGGCGAGGTCACTGCCACCGGCGGCGATTACGGCGCAGGCATCGGCGGCGGCATTGAAGGAGATGGCAGCGACATCACCATCACCGGCGGCAAGGTCGATGCCAAGGGCGGCAGAGCGGGCGTAGGCATCGGCGGCGGCAATGAAGGAGATGGCAGCGGCATCGCCATCACCGGCGGCGAGGTCACAGCCACCGGCGGCGATTACGGCGCGGGAATCGGCGGCGGCAGGAAAGGAGATGGCAGCGACATCACCATCACCGGCGGCGAGGTCAAGGCCACCGGCGGTGAGGGCGGCGCAGGCATAGGCGGCGGCAATGAAGGAGATGGCAGCAACATCACCATCACCGGCGGCGAGGTCAAGGCCACCGGCGGCGAAGACGGCGCAGGCATAGGCGGCGGCTATGAAGGAGATGGCAGCAACATCACCATCTCCGGCGGCGAGATCAAGACCACCGGCGGCGAAATCGGCGCAGGCATAGGCGGCGGCTATCATGGAGCTGGAAATAACATCACCGTTTCCGGCGCTGCGCAGCTGAAGGTGCAGGGCGGCGTTACAGACGGTTTTGACGGAGCGGGCGCAGGCATAGGCGGCGGCGGCAGCAGCGCGAACGGAAGCCCGATACCCGGTGCAGAGGTCGCGCCGGACACCTCCGGCCTGACGACAGGGAGGATCGAGTATTACGCCCCCGGCGCGGACATGGAAAAGGATAAGCCGACAAGCACCTTTCCCCCGCAGGAGAAGCCCGGCAAGCCCACCGAGCCCGGCAAGCCCACCAAGCTCGCCGTGCCTGAGCAGCCGGAGGCGGAGCGCAGCATGGATGCGCCCCTCTACTTCGTAACGGGCAGGGACGGCAGGGCTGTCAGGTTCAGGGCGGAGCGCAAGGACGGCGTGCTGACCGTCACCGTTGACGAGGACTTCGCCGTGCTGACTGCCAGCCTGAGCGGCATGACCGCCCTCAGGGCGCAGGGCGTGGAGAAGATAATTTTTGTCACCAACGGCGCAAAGAACGCCGTAAAGCTCTCTACCATCATTTCAAGGCTCACCGCAAACGGCCTCCTCCGCCTCATCCATTACGGCAAGGCCGTTACATTCACCATTGACGGCTGGCGGCTTCTGCGCTACTGCCATTGCCAATTTGCAAGCACAGAACAATTTCGGCAGCCGCTGCCAAAATTACGCTGTCAGCCGCTTCCGTTTCCGTATATCTTGCGAAAAATCGGGAAAAGTATTATACTATGAACACTTTGAACGAAAGGAGAATATAAAATGACCGGAATTACAAGAGAAATGACTATCGGTGAGGCAATCCGTACCAATGAAGCCGTCGTACCGATTCTGTTAGGTGCCGGAATGCACTGTTTAGGATGTCCTTCCGCACAGGGCGAATCCATTGAGGAGGCTGCCATGGTACACGGTATCAATATCGATGAGTTAATGACAGCCATCGAAGAGGCATAGATCATACAGCGTAAATAAAAGAGGTGTCACCTTTTATGGGGGATACCTCTTTTTTCTTCGTAGTGTCATGAGAGTTATCTGGAAAGTGCCACCAGATTTTCCAGGGCACGGCTTTTGATTACCGGAGAGAAATGTTCTGCAAAGTAGGCCTCATTTCCGGGCAGCTGCTTCATGGCATCTCCATATTCGGAAACAATGTTACAGATACGGCCAAAGGCGGAAGGGGTCTGTTCACCGATCTCCAAAACCAGCACATAGCTGCCGTTTTCTGCTTTATATAAGGCATTGTCACCCAACGGTTCCTGACCGATAATACCGGCAAGGCGAATCAAAGACGGAAGGCTTTGAAAAGAAAACATGCGCAAGACCGGTGCAGGAGAAGCCTGTTTCCTGGAAACACCGGAGCCGTCTTTGGAGGCCTGGGCGGCAGGAACCTCTCCTTTTGCTTTCTGGATCTTGTGGAAAAGCTCTGCAATCTCTTCGGAAAAGGGTTTTTCCTGGGAGGGAGGGAGTTCCTCAAGATCTTCCAGAGTTTCTTCGTCAATCGTGTCATGGATAGAGGGGGCAAATTTTGCAAAACGTGTGTCCAGCTCCTCTGGATCCTCCACTTTGGTGATGATGAGCACAATGCACTCAGAATTTAACGGAATTGCCTCTATCATAAGAGGAATATCCTCTGCTTCAAAACCGAATTCGAAGGAGGCCTGCTGCATCATATCATGGAAGAGCTGTTTTGCTTTGTCGGTGCCATAAGCCAGTTCGCTGATCTTTAGCTGACGGACTGCCAGATCTTCTCGGGTAAGAGTGCAGCGAATCTGATGATCATTTACTTTTTCGATCTTCATAGATGCATAAACTCCTTTCTTGTATTTAAGTTATGATAAACTCTGTCCCAACGTTAGTCAATAGAAGTGCGGAGAGTTTAGAAAAATTTAATCAATGGAATTTGTACAAAAAGCTTGCAGAATACGATTATATTTTGTATGATTATACACATGGGACGCCACGGACAATCAGTAATGTCTGGAGGTATCAAAATGCTTCTTTTTTTCTATCGTTAGTCAGCAGGGAACAGATCGGTTCCTTATCATCCTTTGTTTTTCATTTTATTTCAACTTCATATTGATTTAGGATGTCTTAAAGCTTGAAAGCTTGTCTTTGCTATTGCTATCTATAGAATACTTCTTTTTAAATTCCACGCATAATTCAAAATTTCTTACGCGTCCGGGTGTCTCGTCAGATTGTCCTTTTACCGTCATCTTCACATCAAAAAGATTTTGTATCACGGAACATACCTCTTTTTGAGATTCTGTATGTGAGGAGGTGATCACGATTCATGATCGGAAACAGATTTTGTCGGAACAGCTTGCGTATGCCATGCAGCAGGGAATTTCCATCAAAAAGGAAAGAATACCATGCACACCGGACATGACCGCAAATATTTGCGTTCGGGAAGAAACCGAAGAGATTTATATGCCGGATTATATCATGGATGATGCAGGTGTTGTACGGGAGATCCGATATGACAAGATAAACGAACTTTATTTTAAGCTATAGATTGCCGGATTTGAGCCATGAAGTGCGTTCACACATAAAACCCCTCTATGACAGTCTGCCCAATCGGGAAGACTTTTAACGAAACGGAGTGAAAAGCTTTGTGGGAATTTTTTCTGAGGAAAACTAATGACGGTAAAGGAATAGTCTGTTATAATATGGAACATTGGAAAGGAGTTTATACAGATGAAAAAAGCAATTCCGGTGTTCGTTGCCATTTTTTTGATTTTAATCATCGGAGGAGTTACCTTCGGCAGTAAACTATATGAGAAATATTCCTATTCACAGGAAGAGGCGGATTTAAACGAATATTATCATTTATATTCTGATACGGATATGGCAATTATTTTAAAAGACACCATCGTTCCTGAACATGCCCGGTACGTGGACGGTGAAGTATACTTTGATCTTGACACGGTGCATAAGTATTTTAATGAACGTTTTTATGCAGATGTAAAGGAACAGCTTCTGTTATATACCATGCCAACCTATGTGATCCGCACCACATTTGGAACTTCCCAGTACAGTTATACAGATGAAAACCAGCAGCCGGTGGATAACACCACTGACTATAAGATTTCCTATTATGAAGATGATACGCTGTATATTGCAGCTGATTACGTGGCACAATATACGGATCTTCATTATTATCCTTATACAGATCCCAATCGTGTGTGGATTGACACGCAGGAGAGCGAAAGGACAGAGGGAACGATCAATAAAAACACCGCGGTGCGTCTGCGGGGCGGTGTCAAGAGTGCAATCCTGACGAAACGGGAGGCTGGAGAGCAGGTCATTGTGCTGGAGCAGATGGATGAGTGGTCGAAGGTACAGACCATCGACGGCTTTATCGGTTATGTGGAGAATAAGAGACTGGACAATGTGGGACCGGTGGCGATTGATTATGCTTCGGATTTCACAGAACCGGTATTTACCAATATCAAGAGAGATGATAAGATCAATATGGTATGGCAGCAGTTCTGGTCAGCCCAGGATGGCAGTTATCTCAGAGAAGGGCTGAAAGGAACCAGCGGAATCAATGTGGTTTCTCCCACTGTATTTTTCTTAAGTGATAACCAGGGTAATATTTTAAATATTGCCAACAAAAATTATGTGGATACGGCGCATGACATGGGATTAGAGGTCTGGGCGCTTGTCAGCAATGTGGATGAACCCAGTGCGGATGTGAATTCCAAGGAGCTTCTTTCCTCTACGACGGCTCGCAATACTCTGTGTAATAATCTGATTGCCGCAGTGGAAGAGTATGGCTTTGATGGAATTAATGTGGATTTCGAACAGGTCAACATGCAGGCCGGAGAGGATTATATTCAGTTTATCCGGGAACTGTCAGTGGTATGCCGCAATAAAGGAATCGTGCTTTCTGTTGATAACTATGTCCCTACGGAATACACAGCACATTATAACCGCACAGAGCAGGGGATCTGGGCGGATTATGTGATTATTATGGGTTATGATGAGCACTATGCGGGAAGCGGGGCCGGTTCCGTGGCTTCCATCGGTTATGTAAGTAAAGGAATTGCGGATACGGTTGCGATGGTTCCTGAGGAGAAGGTGATTAACGCTCTTCCTTTTTACACCAGGGTATGGAAAACCCAGGGAGGAAATGTAACCTGTGAGTCTGTGGGAATGAATACCGCACAGAACATTCTGGCCCAGAATGGTGTGACACCGGTGTGGAGTGACGAAGTATGCCAGAACTACGGAGAATATGAAAGCGGAGATACTCTTTGCCAGATCTGGCTGGAGGATGGGGAATCCATCCAGGCCAAACTGGGCGTGATGAGTCAATACAATCTGGCAGGTGTGGCAGGCTGGAAACTGGGACTCCAGGCAGATTATGTATGGGATTTGCTTGCCGCTTACCTTGCACAACAATGATCAGTGATTCAGATACCGGAGGATTCCAAGGTGGATTGCCCAGGCAACCCGCTCCTGGTAGGTATCGTCAATCAGTTTAGCAGCCTCGGTGCTATTGGAAAGAAAGCCACATTCGGCGATCACAATAGGTGCCGAGGTTTTTTTCAACAGATAATAGCTGTCATTTGCTTTGGCAGTCCGGTGATTGTCAGGATCTAAAGTGCGGACCAGCTGATCCTGCAGAATCTCGGCAGCCTGTTTTCCCTCTGCACTGGTTTCATAGTAGAAGACCTGGGCTCCGTGAACGTATTCTTCGTGATAGCTGTTTTGATGGATGCTGACCACCAGGACAGGGCGGGATTCTTCAATCTTTCGAACCCTGTTTTTCATATCCTGGACTTTTTTATTGCTGTTATTTTCATCGTACAGCCCTTGATCGGTGTCACGGGTTAACACCACCTCCACATCGGATGCTTCCAGAAAATTTTTTAATTTCATGACAATGGAGAGATTGACATCCTTTTCCAATGCATTATTGATCCCCACTTTACCGGGATCAATGCCGCCATGTCCCGCATCAATATAGACCACCGGTTTTGGCCGGACAGACAGAGCAGAAAAACCGCCGGTGAGTATGGAAGTGGTGGAAGAGGATTTACTGTGGAGGGCAAAGGCGATTCCTGCTAACAGGAGAAAAGTGGCAAGACAGGCACTTCGTTTGAACCAGATGTTTGACATAAAAGGATCACTCATTTTTCTGTTTCTTGTTTTCTATTATATGAACAGCATTCCTTTTACATGCCAGTCAAAGTGTGCTATACTGACCGGGAATGAAGGGAAGGCATGATAATTACAATGAATACACAAATCATAAAAATAGATGAAAACCAGATTGACCCGGAAGCCGTTCGAAAGGCTGGGAAAATTCTACAGCAGGGTGGCATTGTGGCATTTCCTACGGAGACGGTTTACGGACTGGGCGGTGATGCCCTGAACCCAGATTCTTCCAGAAAAATCTATGCGGCCAAGGGAAGACCTTCGGACAATCCGCTGATTGTTCACATCTGCAGAATGGAGGATCTTCACAAAATCGTGTCCCGGATTCCGGAAAGCGCCAGGAA
>CAKRNW010000116.1 GCA_934371505.1 uncultured Lachnospiraceae bacterium | reverse complement strand
ATTAAAATGCGGATAGTTACGCCGGGAGGGGATGTGTCTTATGAAATCCCGGTGGTGAAAGTCCAGGACTATGGGTTGGATGAAATCTTTGAAAAACGGTTATTGTTTTTATTACCTTACTATTTTTTGAGATACCAGTTGGAACTGTTGGAAAGGGATGTAGATGCGAGACAGTCACTGCGTGATACATACCGGGACATTTTCCAACGGCTGAGTCTGCTAGAGCAAGGTGGAGAGATTACAGAATTTACCCGCCAGTCTTTAAAGGCGATGATTGATAAAGTGGCGATGTTCCGTGCAGGAAAATATGCCGGTGTGAAGAAGGAGGTTGAGGAAATCATGGGCGGACAGATTTTGAATTATGAAGCGAAGGATATCAGGAATAAAGCACTCCGAGAGGGGAGAGCGGAAGGAATCTCCATTGGAAAAGAGGCTGGCAGACAGGAAGGCGAGGAATTGCTTGGTAAACTGGTAAAATTACTTCTGGGAGAAGGGCGCACCACGGACATTGAACGAGCCTCCACTGATCAGAAGGTTCGTCAACAGCTTTATAGGGAGTTTCATTTGATTTAAAAATTTAACGAAATGAATAATATCTATATAATGAACTGATGAACTGCGAATTCCCCCCCAACAGTTGCATTTTGCCCGTAGTAGTGTTATTCTTTTAACAAAGCGTGCAAACACGCATGAACAAAGGTGGAAAGGAGTTCATAATTCCAAATGAGCAAGAATTTTGACGAGTTGTTATCCAAAGTCTCTACCTGTGGCAAGAAGGTTGTATCCGTAGCTGCAGCACAGGATAAGGCTGTATTAGAGGCAGTAAAGGCTGCCAAGGAGCGCGGTATCGCCGACGCAATCCTGGTAGGTGATGAGGCAAAGATCTGTGAGATTGCTGCAGAGTTAGGCATGGATTTGTCCGAGTATGAAATCATCAACGAGCCCGATGTCGTGGAGGCATCCCTGACTGCAGTGAAATTAGTACATGACGGTAAGGCTGATATGTACATGAAGGGTCTGTTGGATTCCAAGACTTTCTTAAAGAGTATTCTGAATAAAGAGGTAGGTCTTCGTACCGGTAAGGCGCTGTCCCATGTGTGTGTATTTGAAATCCCCGGCATTGACCGTCTGTTATTCTTAACCGATGTTGCTTTCATGCCCTACCCCACACTGGAGGACAAGGTTTCCATCATCGAATACACCGTCAATGTGGCAAAAGCATGTGGCGTGGAAGTTCCCAAGGTTGCTCCTCTGGCAGCCGTTGAAGTTGTGAACCCCAAGATGCCTGTCACCGTAGAGGCAGACGAGCTCACCAGGATGTGCGAAGAGGGCAAGATCCAGGGCTGCATCGTAGACGGACCTCTTTCCCTGGATATCGCCATCGATAAGGCAGCTGCCATTGAGAAAGGCGCTACCAACCGTAAGGTTCAGGGCGATGCAGATATTCTTCTGTTCCCGGATATCCATGCAGGAAACCTGGTTTACAAGGCTATCGTACACATGGTACCCGGTGTGAAGAACGGTTGTATCCTCACCGGAACCAAAGCTCCGGCAATTCTGACATCCCGTTCCGACACCTTCGAGACTAAGGTAAATTCCATCGCATTGGCAGCAGTCGTTGCAGAGGAATTAAAAAAGCAGCAGTAAGCTGACGAAAAAGGAGAAGCGTTATGGCTATTAAAAGTTTGATTATCAATCCCGGTTCCACCTCCACCAAAATCGGTGTGTTTGAGGATGAGAACTTATTATTCGAGGAAACTCTGCGTCACTCCACCGAGGAGATCGCCCAGTATCCCACCATCATTTCCCAGAAAGATTTCCGTAAAAATATCATCCTTTCCTTCTTAAAGGAAAAAGACTTCGATGTGAAGACCTTAGGTATGGTTGTTGGCCGTGGCGGTATGTTAAAACCTATCCCCGGCGGTACTTACGAAGTAAACGATGCCCTGATCAGGGATCTGGAAGTAGGAGTTATGGGTCAGCATGCCTCCAACTTAGGCGGTATCCTGGCAAAAGAGATCGCTGATTCCGTAGGCGTTCCTGCATTTATCGTTGACCCGGTCGTTGTGGATGAGCTGATGCCGGAGGCAAGACTGTCCGGTCATCCCGATCTGCCCCGGGTAAGTATTTTCCACGCACTGAACCAGAAAGCAGTTGCCAAGAGATATGCGAAGGAAGCGGGCAAGCCTTATGACTCCCTGAACCTTATCGTTGTTCACATGGGCGGCGGTGTCTCTGTTGGTGCTCACAGACAGGGTAAAGTCGTAGATGTATTTAACGCTTTGGACGGCGATGGTGCATTCTCTCCCGAGCGTGCAGGAGCAGTTCCCAACGGTGCTTTAGTGAAACTTTGCTTCTCCGGTAAATACACCCAGAAGGAAGTAACCAAGATGTTGGTTGGTAACGGCGGTCTGAACGCATACCTGGGAACCAATGATATGCGCGATGTGATGAAGAGCATTGCGGATGGCGATGAGAAAGCAAAGCTGGTCAAAGATGCATTTGTTCTTCAGGTAGCAAAGGACATGGGTTCCATGGCCTGCGTACTGGAAGGAAAAGTAGACCAGATCATCATCACCGGTGGTATCGCTTACAACAAAGAGATTACCAATGAACTGACTGCCAAGGCTGGCTTTATCGCACCTGTAACGGTATATCCCGGCGAGGACGAGCTCCTTGCACTGGTACAGGGTGGACTGCGCGTATTAAACGGCGAAGAGAAAGCAATGCAGTACAACTAATTTGGAAACAAATTCCATAGAGATTACATAACGTGAAAATCCCGCCGGGCAGTGTATCAGACAAGGCATGCTGCCTGCCGGGATTTCTTTCGGCTCATAGGAAATTTTTCCTATACAATAAAATACTCCGTGTTGGTAAGACGCTTACGGAGAAGAAAATTACACTTCCTTCAGTGCAAATCCGAAATACCTTACGGCATTGTTGTAGCAGATATCTTTCACGATTTTTTTCAGCAAGTTATAATCCTGTGGGTATTCCCCATTTTCAACCCATCCTCCCAACAGTTCACAGAGAAGCCGGCGGAAATATTCATGGCGGGTATAGGAAAGAAAGCTTCTGGAATCCGTAAGCATTCCCACAAAGCCGGCCAGATTGCCCAGCTCTGCCAGCGAGGTAAGCTGCTCCTGGATGCCGGTCTTGTGGTCATTGAACCACCAGGCACTTCCCTGCTGGATCTTTCCCCTTGCCTCTTCATTTTGGAAACAGCCGATGACGGTACCGATAGCGGCGTTGTCATTGGGATTTAAGCTGTAGAGGATAGTTTTCGGTAAAGCGCCCCTGCTGTTTAAGGCGTTTAACAGGTCGGCCAGGGGTGCGGAAAAAGTTGCACTGTTGATGCAGTCAAAACCGGTATCGGCACCTATTTTTCCGTATAGCGCCTCATTGTTGTCCCGTTTGCAGCCGTAATGAAGCTGCATCACCCAGTTCCGTTTCCGGTATTCACTGCCGGCAAATAACAGGAAAGCAGTTTTATATTGAAAGAGCTCCTCGGAAGTGAGGGTGTCGCCTTTTCGTCCCTTTTGGAAAATTTCTTCCACCTTTTCTTCAGAAGCCGGGGCGTACATGATGGTGTCCAGACCGTGATCCGACACGCGGCAACCCAAAGTCCCGAAGAAATCCATGCGTTTTTGCAGTGCCCTTTTTAAGGAAGCAAAAGAGGTAATGGAGGTTTCACTTACCTTGGACAGCCTGTCCAGATAGGCAGGAAAATCCGGCTTTTCCGGATTCATGGATTTATCCGGACGGAAAGCAGGCAACACCTGAACTTCAAAGGTGGAATCTTCCCGGAGCTTTTTATGCCATTCCAGGGAGTCTGCCGGATCATCGGTGGTACACAGTAGGGTCACATGGGACTTCCGGATGAGATTCCGGGCACTCATGGACGGTTCGGCAAGCTTCCGGCTACACAGCTCCCAGACTTCTTCAGCGGTCTGTTCACACAGTTGTCCGGTGTAGCCGAAGTACCGCTGCAGCTCCAGATGGGACCAGTGATATAAAGGATTGCCGATGGCAGTTCCCAGGCATTCTGCCCATTGCATAAATTTTTCCTTGTCGGGAGCATCCCCTGTGATGAAACGCTCCTCCACACCACAGGAACGCATAAAGCGCCATTTGTAGTGGTCGCCTCCCAGCCAGATCCGGGTGATGTTAGAAAACTGGCGGTCCCGGGCAATTTCTTTTGCATCGATATGGCAGTGATAGTCCAGAATGGGCATGGGTTTGGCATAGTCGTGGAACAGCTTTTTTGCAGTGCCCGTGGTCAGTAAAAAGTCCTTATCCATAAACGGTTTCATGGTGAATCCTCCCTGAGTGGTTTGTTATTGGATCCTGTCTCCGTTATAGTATACCCGGAAAACGGACACAACCCTTCCTATCCGTTCCCGGCTTTCATCGCGCCACAAACCGCATACTTGAATGTATCCGGGAAATCTGCTACAATATATTTTGGTTTTTTATTTGTATCATATTCGAGGTAAAACAATGAAATTAGTAGAAAAGGTTTTTGGTACACACAGTGAACGCGAGTTAAAGCGGATTACCCCCATCGTCGACAAGATTGAATCCTATCGGGAAACCATGGGAGAACTGTCTGACGACCAGCTGAAGGAGAAGACAAAAGAGTTTAAGAAAAGACTGGGAGAGGGAGAGACTCTGGATGATATTCTGCCTGAGGCTTATGCCGTGGTGAGAGAAGCTGCAAAGCGTGTGCTGGGTACAGAACACTATAGAGTACAGCTCATCGGAGGTATCATTCTCCATCAGGGGCGTATCGCTGAGATGCGTACCGGTGAAGGCAAGACACAGACCTGTCTGCTTCCGGCTTACTTAAATGCATTGGAAGGAAAAGGTGTACATGTTGTCACCGTCAACGACTATCTGGCAAAGCGTGACGCGGAGTGGATGGGACAGGTACATGAATTCCTGGGCTTAAAGGTGGGTGTCGTATTAAATGACATGAAACCGGAAGAGCGCCGCGATGCTTATAACTGTGACATTACTTATGTGACCAATAATGAACTTGGTTTCGACTATCTGCGGGATAACATGGTGATCTACAAGGAGCAGCTGGTGCTACGTGACTTACACTATGCCATCATCGATGAGGTGGACTCCGTCCTGATCGATGAAGCCCGTACACCTTTGATTATTTCCGGTATGAGCAGCAAATCCACCAGCCTTTACGAGGCATGCGATATTCTGGCCCGTCAGATGAAACGTGGTGAGGATATGGAAGAACTGACCAAGATGGATGCCATCATGGGTGTGGAGCGTGAGGAGACCGGCGATTTCATCGTCAATGAGAAGGACAAGATCGTCAATCTGACCCAGGAAGGTGTCGCTAAGGTAGAGAAATTCTTCCACATCGAAAACTACGCGGATCCGGAAAACCTGGAGATCCAGCACAATATCATTCTGGCTCTCCGTGCCCACAACCTCATGTTCCGTGACCAGGATTATGTGGTAAAAGACGGGGAAGTGCTGATTGTCGATGAATTTACCGGACGTATCATGCCGGGACGCCGTTATTCCGACGGTCTGCATCAGGCAATCGAGGCGAAAGAGCATGTAAAGGTAAAACGTGAGAGCAAGACTCTGGCCACCATTACCTTCCAGAACTTCTTTAATAAATTTGAGAAGAAAGCCGGCATGACCGGTACCGCTCTCACCGAGGAAAAAGAGTTCCGTGACATTTACGGCATGGATGTGATATCTGTTCCCACCAATAAACCGGTGGCACGTATTGATCATCAGGATGCAGTTTATAAGACCAAAAAAGAAAAATTACATGCCATTGTGGAGGCAGTAAAGGAAGCCCATGCAAAGGAGCAGCCGGTACTGGTTGGTACCATCAACATTGATTCCTCCGAGGAAATCAGCAACCTGTTAAAGAAAGAGGGCATTCCCCATAAGGTATTGAATGCGAAGTTTCATGAACTGGAGGCTGAAATTGTTGCAGACGCCGGTGTACATGGTGCCGTAACCATTGCAACCAACATGGCAGGCCGTGGTACGGATATCAAACTGGATGAGCAGGCAAGAGCAGCCGGTGGTCTGAAGATCATCGGTACCGAGCGTCATGAATCCAGACGCATTGATAACCAGCTGCGTGGTCGTGCCGGTCGTCAGGGCGATCCCGG
>CAKRNW010000115.1 GCA_934371505.1 uncultured Lachnospiraceae bacterium | reverse complement strand
TGCTACCTTAGTTTGTTTCTTTTAAGGATTCTGGAAATCAAATGTTTCAAAAACGAGATCAATTCCTATGATCTTGTAAATTTTATGCGTGACTTCAAGGTTGTTGACAAAGGCGACGGAACCTATATCAATATTTCCCAGAACCAAAGCGTTAATGAAAAGATCAAAAGATTAACTGGTTTAACCAATAAATCCCCTTTATAGACAAAAAGGCGGGGAGTCTATCCCCGCCAAAATCTCTTTATGCATTCTTACCGCAGCACTTCTTATACTTCTTACCGCTTCCGCAAGGGCAGGGATCGTTGGGATAAACCTTCTCCGGTTTGCGAATTGTCGTGGAAGCTTTCTGCTCTTTGTAGAGAGCCTTGCGTTTTCCCTCGTCAAAAATCTGCTCCCATTCGGGCAGATTGTACAGCCACTCAGCATCAGCTGCTACCATATTCTTGTATAAAAGTTCTTTGTCAAAATCAAGGCTGACAGCGGTATCCTCTTCCATCTCCTCGATAGGGTTGGGAACCTTTAAGGAATCATTGATTCCATCCAGGAAACCGGTCATGGTCATCAAATCCACTCCGTATTTCTCTGCCAGTTCCTTTACGGTCCCGGAGACTGCCTCATCAGGATTCTTTAATAATTCTGCATAAATATTTTTTTCCAGCTGGAAATATTCGGTCCACAGCGCCTGCAGTTTCTGTCTGTCTACGCTCTCAGAATACGCCATGTCTCTCCACTGCTCTAATAATGCCATTTCTTACCTCCATACCAGAGTGTTCTTGACAGAACAACTCAGAATTGAATTCAGTATATTACAAAATCACGGTAAAGTCCAGTTTTTCATAAAACTTTATCCCTGCCCGTTTTCTTTCCCTTCCTGTTTATCCTGAAGGATATCCAAAGACGCAATGGTGTGCTTCTGTTTCAGCCAGCCGTACATTCCGATATAGATCCAAAGCAGAATCGGAAGCCCGATGGTGGCTGCGATACAAGCCTGAAATAATCTTCCCCAGCCTGGAAAATCAAGGCATGCCACGATAAAGGTGGCTACATACATGGCAGCCAGCAACACGATACAAACAATGGCTGCAATCTGCTTTGCACTCTTCTTTTGCTTCTTATTTTGTTCCTTCATGATTTTTCCTTTCCTTCCTCCGCGCTATAACGGACAATGACCAGTTCCACACTCATCTGATCATCCATACGGCCGGTCTTCACTGCTTCCTCCGCACTGACACAGGCATTAACCGCTTCTCTCAGATAAGAGGTTTTAAATTTGGATGCCTGTCGGACATATTTTCCTGCAATAAAACTATGCAAGCCAACCTTCTCCGCAATTGCCTTGTCCCCGTATCCCTTAGCCGACAGCTCTTTTACCTGTAAAAGCAGATTGAACTGTCTCGCTATAAGAAACAGAATCCGCATAGGAGGTTCCTTCAGGGTCAGCAGATCATAATAAAGGTTCAACGCCTCCTTCTGTCTTTTCCCTGCAATGGCATCCACCATATCAAAGATCTGATTTGTGACCTGTCTGGTGCAGATCTCATTCACATCTTCCTCTGTCACCACATTCTTTTTCATGCAATAGCATAGGAGCTTTTCCATCTCCGTCCGGATGTTGCTCATATCCGTTCCCGTATGGGTGAGAAAAAGGTTCAGCGTATTCTCAGAAATCTGTTTGTTCTCTTTTTTCAGCATGGTCAGCACCCAACGTTTCAGGGTTGTCTCATCCTGTTTTCCAAATTCAATGGCACCGCCATTCTTTTGAACAGCTTTATACAGCTTACTCCGCTTGTCCACCTCGGCTTCCACAAATACAAAATACGCGGTGGGCGCCGGGCTGTCCAGATATGCTGCCAGTTCCTCGCCGCCCTTTTTGAATAAACCGCTGTTCTCCAGAAAAATCACCCGCCTGTCTGCAAAAAACGGCATGGTTTCTGCCAGATCAATGACCTCCGGTACAGGTACATCCTTTCCTTCATAATATTTAAAATTCATGGTGTCCCCATCGGGTACCAGGGCATTTTTCAGTTTGTCACGATATTGCTTGCGCAGATAGTCTTCCTCTCCAAAGAGCAGATAAATCTGCTTAAACTCTCCGGATTTTAAATCTGCAATAAGTCGCTGCATCTCTACTCTGTTCTCCGTTCACACTGATCTCCATTTATAATTGCCAATACCCGTTCTGCTGCCGGTGAAAGTTTTCTTTTTCTGTCTGTCACCACACAAAATTGACGTTTGGGAATGATTTTATTAAATCTAAGTTCAAACAGTTTTCCGTTTTCCAGATCTTCTCTGGCAAACTCCTTCATTACGCTTCCCACACCCAGATTACGAAGCGCAAACTGAACGATCATATCACTGGTGGCAAGTTCAAACTCCGGCTGCAGTGTCACTCCGTTTTCCCACAGGAAACGATCCATATAACTGCGGGTACTGGTTCGCTGCTCCAAAGAAATAATTGGCATATGCTCCAGTTCCTGTAAATCCAGCATGCGGTTTTTGTAGGCGATGAACCTGCGTCCTGCCACAAACACATCCTCAATTTCCCTTACCGGGATCGCCTGAATGTTTTCTCCTCTCTCAAAGGGAGTGCTCACCACGCCAAAATCAATCTCCCCCTTTGAAAGGAGTTCCAGGGTCGCCGGTGTGGGTGCATTGGTAACATTTACCTTAATGGCCGGATAGCTCTCATGAAAGATTTCCAGATAAGGCAGCAGATAGAATCGCAGGGTCATATCACTTGCCCCGATCCGTACTTCTCCCAGATCCAGGTTTAACATTTCCTGCAGCTTCCGTTCGCCCTGCTCCACACTTTTCACCGCCTGCTCCGCAAAGGGGTAAAGCAGTTCTCCTTCCGGGGTAAGCCGGATTCCCCGGGAAACCCGGGTAAAAAGCTTTGCTCCCAGCTCCTCTTCCAGAAGCTTTATGGTCTGGCTGACCGCAGGCTGGGAAATGGAGAGCTCCTTTGCCGCCGCCGTGAGACTGGCATGGTACGCCGCTGTATAAAAGACTTTGTAATACTCCAGATTACTCATCAGTTAAATTTAAACACTTTCTGTGCCAGACGATATCCACTGACAGAAATCTTTCTGCCTCCTTTACCCGGCAGATTGGTGGATCCACACAGTAAACCATATCGCAGATGGCTGAACAGCAACACATCTTTTGCCTTAATGTACTCCCAGAGTTCCTTTCTCTTTGCCAGATTCTCCTCTGTACCGGATTTAATTGCCAGCACGGTAGAAATGGTAGTAATAATTTCCAGATAATTGAGCATATAGGAACGCAATTTTTTGTTACTGCAGATTTTTGCTCTATTCTGTACGAAATAATCCACCATCAGTTTATTGACCTTGATCTGCTGGTCGATTCTGGAAATCATGACCTGTTCATTGACAGACTGGTCTGCCCGTCCTATGTAATAACGATAGAAATTCACATCCAGATAATACATGGTCTTCACATAAGGAAGAGGCTCATATACATAAATGTTATCTACATAGAAAGTATGCTCCGGAAGTTTGAGTCCACACTCACGCAGCAATTTCGTACGATAGATGACCGAGTGCATCAGGATATATTGTCCCTTGAAAAAATGGCGCACATCATCCCAGCCAAACAGAACTCCTTCCGGAATTGCATGTTGATAACGCATCACTTTGTTATGCTTTTCTCCGACTTTTTCATAGACAAAATTACTGATGAGCATATCTAACGTTCTCTCCCCTCCGGTGAGTTCCCGTAAGGTATCCAGAATTTTCCGGTAAGCACTCTCTTTTACCCAGTCATCACTGTCTACTACTTTAAAATATAAACCTGTGGCATTTTCAATACCGGCATTTACCGCAGAGCCATGTCCTCCGTTTTCTTTATGGATTGCCCTGACAATAGAAGGGTATTTTGACTGATATTCATCGGCAATCTGTGCGGTGCCATCCTTCGATCCGTCATCCACGATCAGAATCTCCACATCCTCTCCTCCGGGAAGCAGGGATTCAATACAGTTTTTCATATAAGCTTCCGAATTGTAGCATGGTATTGCAAATGATAATAGTTTCACTGTTGCTCTCCTCTTTTCAGGTTAAATTGACTGGAATAGGCGGCAAAGGCCGACGGAATTGCATACTCACGACTTGCTTTTTCAATTTCCACAAAGACTGTACCGTCTGCCAGTTCATTCTGTGTTTCGGAGCAAAAGGGGGTAAGCTCGTCCACGCGCACCCAATATCCTGTCATATGCCATTCTATATGGGAAAAAATATGCTTTGCTTCTCCAAGTGGAAGAATCTGGATGGTCTGGAGTCCCTGATCCCTTAGATATTGCAGGACTTCCTCATCTGTATGCTTTCCTTCAAGCATGGGAAATTCATACATTCCCGCCAGCAGCCCTTTCGCCGGACGTTTATGCAGTGCAATTCGGCCTGCATCCAACAGAAGAAGAACGGTCTTGTCTTCTATGCGTCTTTCTTTTTTTGCTTTTTTCACTGGGTACTGCATCTGTGCATTTTCTGCATAGGCTCTGCAGAACTGATTCAACGGACATTCTTCACAGTGGGGAGCCCCATTGGGCACACACACTGTGGCTCCGATATCCATCATAGCCTGATTATAATCACCCGGGCGTTCCCCGGACATCACCAACCGTAATGAATGCTCCACTTTACTGCGAAAGCCAATATTCATAATGTCCGTGTCATCCGTAAGGATTCTGGTTACTACTCTTAGAACATTTCCATCCACTGCCGGATTTACCTGTCCGAATGCAATAGAAGAAATGGCTCCGGCGGTGTAGTTTCCAATTCCGGGCAGTGTGAGCAGATCCTCAAATTTTCCCGGCATGATTCCGCTATATTGCTGTTCAATTACCTGTGCACATCTCTGCATATTGCGTACACGATTGTAATATCCCAGCCCCTCCCACAATTTCAATAAAAGATCCTCTCCGGCCTCTGCCAGGTCTCTATTGGTGGGAAGCACCCTTAAGAAACGGTGATAATACTCTTTTACAGCTTCCACCCGGGTTTGTTGCAGCATAATTTCCGACACCCATACATGATATGGGGTGGGATCTTCACGCCACGGTAAAACACGCCTGTTGCTATCATACCATTTTAGCAAGGGCTGTGCAATCCGGGACAGCAGTTCTTCCTGTTCTGATGACAGGCGTTTGGTCTGTTCCCTGCTCCGGAAAGTCTGTGGACTCTTTGCCTGATCCGGAGTTTTTTTCTCTTTGTTCTTTTTCATAGATTCTATAAAGATAATTCTGTCGTTCTCGTTGGTAGGGTACTCTCGCTGCCGGCACTGCCTGTGCCGCCAGATTGGTATGTACCTGTTGATCATCAAAAAACATATGTGCTCCGAATGCCCTCAGAAATTCCTTCTTGGAGATGCCACCCAGAAAAAAGGCTTCATCCACCCATACCTTCCATTCTCTCAGAGTTCGGATAACCCTTTCATGAGCCGGCGCACTTCTGGCAGTCACCAGTGCAATACGGATGGGTATTTCCTCTCCGCATTCTCTGCGCATCCGGGAAAACTTTTTGAGCAGCCTTGCAAACGGCCCCTCCGGCAAGGGACAGCATGCTCTGCTCCGTTCGCTTTCCTCAAAGGCCTCCAGTCCTTTTTCCTTAAAAATCTGTTCTGCCTCATCGGAAAAAAGAACCGCATCTCCATCAAAAGCAATTCGGATTTCATCACCCTGCTTTTGTGCTGCCTCCTCAGCCCATTCCTGGCAGATGACTCCTGCAGCTATACCGGAATCAATGGCAGCCTGTACATCCGCTTCACAGGCTGAAAGAAACAGATCTACATGAAAAGCACTCAGATAGGGGGCAATGGAAGCCCCACTGGCAAACACTGCCCGTCGAATAGGCAGTCCGTAATATTCAATGGAATGAAAGACACGAAGTGACACTTCCGGTGAGTTGTGGGAGAGAATCACGACTTCCACTCCATTTTCCTGACCAGGAAGCTGATTGATTCCCAGCAGGGCCTGAATCAGCCTAAACCCAGGCCCCGGCTCCAACACCTCTTCCTCATGCACCTGCTGATACTCACAGTATGCCTTTCGTCCTTCTTTTTGAAAGATCTCATTTTCCTTACGCAAGTCAAACAAAGCTCTGGTAGAAACACCAATCACAATCTTCCATTCCTTACCCATAGGAAATCCTTTCCGGCAG
>CAKRNW010000114.1 GCA_934371505.1 uncultured Lachnospiraceae bacterium | reverse complement strand
GTGTGTGGGTCTTTCAGGATCTCCAACCGCTTTTCCTGGGAGGCGTAGGCACTGAGGGCATCCACAGTGTCCAGAAAGCCGTCCAGATGGATACCTCCGGTCACCAGCACCGGTATCACCGCCCCGATACAGGCAAACAGCAGCGTTCCAAAGGCAAACTGCTCCTGCATCCCCTTCCAGAGAGAGACAAGCACGCCGATAACTGCTCCTACCAGTGGGAAAAAGCACATGGCATACCGCATATTTTCTTTTTTCCATTCCACCCGTGGCATGGGAATTTTACTGTACATGGCAAAGGCTATCACCATGCCTTCCAATAGGTTTTTCATTAAAAACTCCGTCCTGTTCTATTTCGTCCGCAGAGGAATCCCGTACACCACCTCGTAGACCTCCTCTGCCATCGCTGCAAGCCCTGTGTTGACTGCTCCCATGATACGGATATACTCCATGGTGCTGTCATCGTAGGCGATGCCGTCACTTCCCACCTCGTTACTCACAATGACCAGATGTTCACACTGACTGGCAAGCTTCCGGATGCCCTGAAAAAGATGGGCAGGCAGTTCTCCCGGCGGATTTTCCCGGGCAAAGCCCTTCGGCGAATAGCGTTCGTTGGCAACCAGATTGGAAATACATTCTACCAATGCTACTCCCCTTTGAGGCAGCACACACTGTTCCAGATGCACCGGCTGTTCCAGAGTGGTGAAGGATTTTCCCTCCCGCATCTTCCGATGTCTGGAAATACGCTGTCTGGTTTCCGCATCCAGACAATCCATGGTGGCGATATAGTACCGGGGAAACGCCCCCAATCCCATCACCGTCTCCTCGGCAAAGGCTGATTTTCCACTTCCACTGCCTCCGGTAATCAACACAATCATAAGCGGTCTCCCTTTTTTTCATAAGAAACATAGGGTGTAATCTGGTGCTGTTCAAAGGTATCCATTTCCTGAAAAATGGAGACACCCATATCCAATAGGGGAAACAGTGCCACGGCACCGGAACCCTCCCCCAGACAGAAATTGCCATCCAGAATCGAGTCTAAGGACAACGCTTTCGTCAGAAGGTCATCCGCCCCCTCCGCGGAGCGATGGGACGGCAACAGATACCCCCGTACCAGAGGATTGCACCTTACGGCAGTAAGGGCGGCTGTCTTGGCAATGAAACCATCTAACACCACGGGGATTCCGTAATAGGCACCCCCGATGCACACCCCTGCCATCCCCGCAATATCCAGACCTCCCACCTTTGCCAGCACATCGATGGCGTCTTCGGGATTAGGGTGATGAAGGGAAATGGCGTTCTGAATCACCGCCTTTTTCCGGGCAAGTCCCTCATCGGAAAGCCCGGCTCCCCGCCCCGTCACTTCCTCCACAGGAAGTCCCAGCAGTACACTGGTCATGGCACTGCTGGTGGTGGTGTTGCCGATCCCCATTTCGCCGATGGCAAGAATCTGGTAACCCTGTTCTTTCATTTCCTGCACAAGCCGGATGCCGGTTTCCATTCCTTCCACCGCTTCTGCTCTGGTCATGGCTGGCTCCTTTGCCATATTCCGGGTTCCGTAGCGCACCTTCCGCTTTTCCACCCGTGGGGTGTCCTTAACCATGCCGATGTCGATGGGGCGGATGGTGACTCCTGCTCTTTTGCACATGATGGCGGCACAGGACTGGGCATCTAAGAAGTTTTCTGCCACCACCCCAGTCACCTCCTGTCCGGTCTGGCTGACCCCTTCCTCCACCACGCCGTTGTCGGCGCAGAAAATCAGTAGTCCCTTTTTTTCAATGGAAAAGGTCAGATTTCCGTAAATTCCTGCCATCTGGCTCACCAGAGTCTCCAGTTTCCCAAGACTGTGCAGAGGTTTTGCAATATTGTCCCAGGCTTTCTGCGCCTGTGCTATCTTTTCTTCATCCACAGAACGAATCTCCTGTAATGCTTGCTGTAACATTATCATTTCTTACACTGCTCCAAAAACCACCGGACGAAATCCGGTTTTGACTGGTAATACAGATGGGGAAAGCCTGCCACCGAGTGTTTGGTCACATGAAGTGCCAGCCACTGTCTGTCGCTCCCAGGCTTTTTCGCTGTCACGGCACATCCATTGTCCGGGCTGTCATAATAGTGGAATTCATGGGCTTTCATGCCTGTCAACATGGCACATTCCGGAGCCTCACTTTCCAGGGTAATATAGCCAAAGCGCCCCAGTTTTCCCTTGTTCCAGGCTTTTCCCGGAAAAATCCCCACCATGGGAAAACTTTCCGTTCTATCCTTTGTTTCCATGCTCTCATGGAGATACAAAAAACCGCCGCACTCTGCCAGATACGGCATCCCGGAACGGATTGCCTGCCGGATGGAGGTTCTCATGGTCTTGTTTTCTGCCAACTGTTCCAGATACAGTTCAGGGTAGCCCCCTCCCAACAGTAAGCCATCACAGCTTTCCGGCAGTGTCCTGTCCTGTAGCGGAGAAAAGAACACCAGTTCCGCACCCAGTTCTTCCAACAGTTCCAGATTATCTGCATAGTAAAACCGGAACGCCGCATCCTTTGCCACTGCAATCCGTGTTTTCTTTTCCTCAGAAGAAATCCCTGTGGGATGGACGGACACGGACTCCCCCTCCGATTTCAGTTCCTCTGCCTGTTCTCCCATGGAAAACAGGGCATCCAGCTTCACACATTCCTCCAGCTTGTCCGCAATCCTTCCAATTTTCTCCTGCAGTCCCTCAATTTCCTCCGGCAGTAACAACCCCAGATGGCGGCTTTCCATCCGGCAGTCCTTTAACACCGGAAGATACCCGAACACCGGTACGCCCAGCTCTTTTTCCAACAGGGGAGATAGCTGCTGAAAAACCCTCTCTGTGGTCTGGTTTAACAAAATGCCACGAATATTATGGTCATTGCGGTAGGTAAGAAAGCCCTTCAACAGTGCCGCAATGGAAAGACTCATGCCTCTGGCGTTTACCACCAAAAGCACAGGGGTACGGGTGACCCTTGCCAGGTCGTAGGAGGATGCCTGGGTGGAGGTGATGCCAAGACCGTCATAAAAGCCCATGACGCCCTCCAACAGTGCATAGTCTCCCTCTTTGCATCCATGTGCCATCAGCTTTCTGGTCTGTGTCTCCCCTGTGAAAAACAAATCCAGATTCCGGGAGGGAATTTCCAATACCGTCTGGTGAAACATGGGGTCAATATAGTCGGGGCCACACTTAAAAGAAACGGGATGCAGTCCCCGGCGTTTCATACATTCCAATAACCCACAGGTGATGGTGGTTTTGCCACTCCCACTGGAGGCTGCAGCAATCATAAAACGTGGTAGGTTCACAGGCTTACTTTCCTTTCTGATACAGCGTCACAATCCAGATGGGGTTTTCTCCCGTCATCAGATGATAGCTGCCCACCTCCTTGGTTCTTGCCACTGTGACGGAAACCATTTCTGCCACCAGTTCCGGCTGTCTGGTAAGCTGTTGGACAGCGCTGATGGTTTCTACAGAAATGGCATTGAGGACAATGCGAACCTGGGGATTTTTCTGAAACAATACGTCGACAATCTCTGACAGATTTCCTCCGGTTCCCCCTAAAAACGCATGGGTGGGGGCAGGCAAATCCTTTAGTGCCTCCGGTGCCAAACCGGGAACAATGGTCACATTGGATGCCTTTAACTTTTTCCGGTTACTCTTTAACAGTTCCACTGCCTCCGGATTTCTCTCAATGGCATACACCTGACCCTCCGGCACGGCACGCCCGCAGGCGATGGTGACAGAACCTGTTCCGGCACCGATATCATAGACAATGCTGTCCGGTAACAGTGCCAGTTTTGCTACGGAGATGGCACGCACTTCTTCCTTTGTCATGGGCACTTTGCCCCGTTCCAGTTCCCCGTCTGCAATTCCATTGGAAAACGGCTCCGGCTGAGGATTTTCGAGATAGAGGATGGTGTTTCCCTTCTGGTCAAAATCCAGAAATTCCTGTGGATGCCCGGACAGAATCCGTTCCTCCGGGTAACCCAGGTTACTACCTGTAGTAAAAATCACTTCTGTCATGTCATAGGCGAGACATTGTTCTGCCACCTCCCGCACCGTGTCGGCTCCTGCCGCAAGCACAAACACCCGATGCCGGATAAAAACGGAACGTAACACATCACAGCTGCGCCCGTGGCAGCTAAGCAGTGCTGCATCCTGCCAGTCCACCTTTAACCGGGCGGCAAAGGCAGACACGGAGCTGATACCCGGAAAGATCTGGTAAGAATATCCTGCCTGGATCAGCTTTTGACCTAAGGTGCTGGCACCACTGTAAAAGCCGGTATCCCCGGATAACAGTATCACGATGTGGCGTTTCTTAGCATCTTCCCATTCTGCTGTGGTTTCCCGGATACAGGTCAGGATTTCCTCCGGCATATAGGCAGAGAAACGGACGGCGCGGGAATTTTCTGACGGGCTGACAGCCTCTAACATCCGTTTCGCTCCAATGAGTAAATCTGCCTTCCGGATGCAGTCCTGTACCTCTCCCGTCATTCCGGCGTAATTTCCCATGCCGATTCCTGCCAGAGTGATAGAAGGCATCTGACGGAGACTGTCCTTCTTATCAGAAGGTTCCCGTTTTCCACCAGCCACACAGGATTCCTGATCCGGGAAACCTCCTTCCTCCAGCCGCTGCAAAATTTCCTCCAGGGAATATCCGGATTCCTCCGGTCTGGTAAGAACCACCATGGAAATTCCCGCCTGTCTTGCAGCCTCCCGCTTTTCCTCATAGCCTCCCGCTTTTCCGCTCTCCTTGGACACCAGAAACGCCGCATGGCTCTGGTGGAGCATGGCAAGATTCATTTCCACGGAAAAAGGCCCCTGCATGGCAAAAAGGTGGCTGGCGGGAACGCCCGCATCCAATACCTGTTGAATGAAGGTGGGATTGGGCAGCATCCGCACATAGAGCCGGGTTCTGTCGGAAATCCCCTCCGTGAAAGCATGGATTTCCTTACTGCCTGTGGTGAGGAAAATGGCACCGGTCTGCTTTTCCAGATAAGCCACCGCCTGGGATAACTCTGCCACTTTATGGACGAAAGGCTCTTCTTCCTCTGTGCCCTCCATTGACCGGAGCAGTCGATAATAGGGCAAGTGGATTTCCTGTGCCGCCTGACGAATATTTTCCGTCACTTCCACAGCGTATGGATGGGTAGCATCGATGACGCAGGAAAAGGTATGTTCCTTCATCCATGTGCGCATCTGTTCTTTGTCCATGCGTCCGGTGTGGACGGACACCCGTTTTCTTAATTCCTCTGCAAGTCCGGCATCCTGCTCCAATATCTGTTCACCGTAGTCCGTTGCCACACACACATTGCAGGAAAAGCCTCTGGCTGCCAGTTTTTCCGTGAGAATCCTTCCTTCGCTGGTTCCTCCGAAGATCAAAATGTTTTGGGGTGAAACTGTCATCATAACTGATACCCTCTGGGTGTAACCATTTTTCCGTTGATGATACGGGTCTGGGAGTTGCCGATAAAGACGGTGGTAAACATATTCACCTTTTTATCCCGGCACTCTTTTAACGTGCAGAGTTCGTAACGCTCCCCCTCCCGTCCGATGTTTTCCACCAGACCACACACGGTATCCGGGGAACAATAGTCCAGCATCCAGTCACAGGCTTTCTGCAGATAGTCCACCCTCTTTTTGCTGGAAGGATTGTAAAGAACCATGACAAAATCTCCCTGGGCTGCATGGCGGATGCGGTTTTCAATTTTGGCAAGAGGGGTCATTAAATCACTTAAACTAATCAGGGCAAAATCGTGAATTAAAGGAGCACCCAGAACAGCCGCTCCTGTGAGGGCTGCGGTGGTTCCGGGAATCATGGCAATATCCACCTGGGGAAACTGCTCCGACAATTCCAGAATCAGCCCGGAAAGCCCGTAAACTCCCGCATCTCCGCTACAGACCAGAGCCACACTTTTTCCCTTTAATGCCTCCTCAAAAACCAGACGGCAGCGGTCTGCCTCCCGCATCATTGGGGTGGCAAGAAACACTTTCTGTTGAAACGCTTCTTCCGGGAAGGCTTTTTTGATTAACTCCACATAAACCGTATAACCCACAATCACATCGCACTGGCATAACACATCCTGCGCCTGGATTGTCATTTGTTCCCGGTTACCCGGTCCGATTCCCACTACAAAGATTTTACCCAAAGGTCAGCCTCCTTGTTCCTAAAGCAACGGCAAGGGTAATTC
>CAKRNW010000113.1 GCA_934371505.1 uncultured Lachnospiraceae bacterium | reverse complement strand
GTTTTCGTCATATTCCACCTGCATGCTGTTTGTCAGCAGATTGACGGTGACTTTATCCATTCCTTCCAGCTTGCTCACTGCCTTCTCCACATGGGAGGAGCAGGCAGAACAGCTCATGCCGGTCACATCATAGGTCTCTTTCTTACGCATTGCTGTCCTCTCCTTTATCGCATCAATTTCTTTAAAAGTTCGCAGAGCTCATCCACGGCGTCCTCATTGCCATCCTGGATATCCTTCACCACGCATCCTTTGATATGGGAGGCAAGGATTTCCTTGGTCAGTCCGTTAAAGGCTGCCTGCACCGCTGCTACCTGGGTGAGAATGTCCACGCAGTAACGTTCTTCCTCTATCATAGATTTTACCCCGCGAATCTGCCCTTCTATACGGCTGAGGCGGTTCATTAATGCCCTTTTTTCCTGCTGCTCCCGAATCCGGTGCTTAGGCTGCCCGTTTTCTTCTTCGTGACAATTACATCCCATTTTTCTTACCTCATTCCTGCGCATGTTTTTAATATTGGCAAAATACCCCCATGGGGTATACATCATATATACCTCCTGGGGGTATCTTTTGTCAAGATCATTATTGACTAATTTTTTTCAATACCTTGCGCAAGGGCTTAAAAAGCACCATGCACAGCACAAAATTGGAAATACAGTGTAGAATGTCGTAGGGAATTCCTGACACCCACCAGCTAAAGCCAGCCGCTATACCGCCTCCGATGTAATAGGGAATGGCACACAGGGCACCAAAGCAAAGCCCGAAGGCACCAGACAGCACACACCAGAACCACACCGATTCCTCCCGGCGGAACAGCCAGGTGAGGAGTACCAGCAGGGGCCACACATACAGATACATCACCCACCACAAGCCAAAGCCGTAGATGCAGCCCTCCAGCAGGATAAAGGCAGGCACCACCAGCAGCACCTTCCATCCAAAGGTAAGGGTGTACAGAATAAACAGCAGGGTCACCAGTTCCATGTTTGGCAGAAATGCCAGTGCGTTTTTGGCAACCTCAATAGTGGCAATCATTATGCCCACCAACGCAATATCCTGCACGGTAATTTTCTTTTTGCTTAACGGTTTCTGTTCCATAAAAAACTAGTATACAGTGTAGACAATGGCGTAGGTTTCCCCATCCTGCACCGGCTGGGAATCAATGCCATACTCACAGTAGTCCCCATTCACATAAAATGCCCAGTAAGCGCCATCTTTATTGTAATCGGCAGTGACACCATTGACGGTTTCTACCATCAGACCGTACTCACTCTCTGTACCCTCAAAGGTCAGACCTTCCGTTTCTTCCATCGCCTGACGAAGGAATTCCGCATCGGTATGCACCTCATAGCTGGTGGTTGCACCTTCGTTGTCCGTCACCTCGATGGTCAGCTCTTTGGCACCCTGCACCGGTTTTGCAGAGAATCTGGTGTAAACAAAAGCAAAGACTGCCACCAGTACCACCAGGGCGATGACGCCAATGAGTATGCCTTTTTTGTTTGTTTTCTTCTGTTCCATAATGTTCTCCTCTCTTTTATGCCTTCTGGTCCAATGCCTCCGACTGTTTTTCAGTATAAAGTAACCCCATTCAGACTGCAAGCTACTCCGGGCGCTTTTCCAGGTACAACAGGGCGTTCATAATGGCAGCCGCCACGTTGCTGCCTCCCTTTCGTCCTCTGGCGATGATGTAGGGCATATCCGTCTCCATAATCAGTTCCTTGGACTGCACCACATTCACAAATCCCACCGGAACCCCGATGACCAGGGCGGGTTTGATTTTCTGTTCCCGATAAAGCTCATAGATACGGATAAGGGCGGTGGGTGCATTTCCGATGACATAAATCATGGGGGCATCCATCTGCGCTGCCTTATCCATGGAAAGGGCGGAACGGGTGATGCCTGTCTTTCTGGATTTCTCCACGATGTCCGGGTCTGCAATGAAATTGTAGGTCCGGATGCCAAACTGTGCCAAAGCCCGCTTGTTGATGCCGGACAGCGCCATGGTGGTATCTGTCACCAGAGAGGCACCCTGACAGATGGCGGTATGGGCTTTTTCCAGGGCATCCTGGGAAAAACAGAGACTGGAGGCATACTCAAAATCCGCAGTGGTGTGAATGCAACGCTTGATAATGGGTGCCTGTTCCGGTAAAAGGTAACTGTTCTGTTCTGCCAGTTCTTCCTCGATGATGGCAAAGCTGCGCCGTTCAATCTCCATGGGAGAAAGCTGTTCCAGTTTAACGTTCATGGTGCGTCCTCCTTTCTCCGGATAACCCCAGCATCTCATAGATTGCCCCCATATCCATGTTGTTCCGCAATCCTTCCGCCAGTTTTTCGTACTGTTCTTCCTTATACTGAGCGTAGGTTTTCTGTTGTTCCGGCTCGTAGGAAACCCCGGCTTTTTCTGCCAGTGTCTCCACCAGTCTTTCTGCCACGCCGGGGGCATCAAACACCCCATGGACATAACAGCCGTAGGCATGCCCTTTCTGAAAAAGGGTGGGTAACAGTGCTCCCTCCAGGGATTCACTGATTCCCATGTGGATTTCGTAGCCCTCAAAACTCATGCCGGACAAAGAATGGAGTACCCCTTCCACTTCCCCGAAACAGCCGCTCACCTGAAGTCTGGTCTTTTCCGGCATGAACCTGGTCCGCATGGGAAGAAGATGCATGCCACGGATACTTCCGCCACCCTCGGTGCCATCCTCATCTGTAATTTCGTCTCCTAACATCTGGTAACCGCCGCAGATTCCAAATATTGGAATTCCTTCTTTATAGGCTTTCAAAAGGGAGGCTTCCATGCCGTTCTGACGGATAGCCTTTAAATCGCCGATGGTATTTTTGGTTCCCGGCAGGATGATTAAATCGGGATGCTTGAAATCTCTGGGACGGCTCACATACCGCAGGGTTACTCCCGGCATCGCCTCCAACACATGAAAATCCGTAAAATTGGAAATGTGGGGCAGACGAACCACGGCAATGTCCACGATTCCCCGGACTTTTTCCTGTTCCAGGCGTTCCGCCAGAGAATCCTCATCGTCCAAATCCACCTTCATGTAGGGAATGGTTCCCACCACGGGAATGTGGCATTTTTCCTCCAGCATGGTGATGCCGGGGTCCAGGATGGTTTTATCTCCCCGGAATTTGTTGATGACCAGACCCTTAATCAGCGCCCGTTCCTCCGACTCCAGCAGCTCCACGGTTCCGTAAAGCTGGGCAAAAACCCCGCCCCGGTCGATGTCTCCCACCAACAGTACAGGAGCATCTGCCATCTTCGCAATGCCCATATTCACAATGTCATTCTGTTTTAAATTGATTTCCGCAGGAGAACCCGCTCCCTCAATCACAATAATATCAAATTCCTTGTCCAGGGTATCCAGTGCCTCTCGAATTACCGGAACCAGTTTTGTTTTATACTGAAAGTATTCCCTGGCGGGCATATTTCCTATACTTTTCCCGTTGACAATCACCTGGGAGCCCACATCGCTGGTGGGTTTTAGAAGAATGGGGTTCATGGCTGCCACCGGCTCCACGCAGGCTGCCTCTGCCTGCATCACCTGTGCCCTGCCCATCTCCAGTCCTTCCTTCGTAATATAGGAGTTTAACGCCATGTTCTGGGATTTAAAAGGTGCCACCCGATAGCCATCCTGATGAAAAATCCGGCACAATCCGGCAGCCACCAGACTTTTCCCGGCATTGGACATGGTTCCCTGTACCATCAGTTTTACTGCCATGCGGTGTTCCTCCTTTCCGTTTTCAAAAGTTCCCGAAGTGCCTCCAGAAGACGAAGATTCTCCTCATGGATACGCACTGCAATACGATAATAGCCCTTTTCCAGTCCGGTAAAATTTTTACAATCCCGGATGAGAATCTGGTAAGGCAACAGTTTCTCCCGCAGGCTGGAAATTTCCGAGAAAAAGAAAAGGAAATTTGCCTCTCCCCCATACACCCGGAATCCCAGTTCCTGTAACTGGCTTTGCAGAAAAGGGCGCTCTTTTTTTAGAAATTCTCTGGTCTGCCGGACAAATTCTTCTTCCTCCAGGGCAGCCAGTGCCGCCTCCTGTGCCGGAACAGAAACGCTCCAGGGCTGTCTGGAATCCGCTATCTTTCTACAGAAATTTTCTTCCCTGCAAAGAAGATACCCCATACGCAGTCCCGGCATGGCATACATCTTTGTAAAGGCTCTTAGCACCAGCAATCTGGGATAATGTTCCAGTTGACACACCTGAGAATTCTCCGGGTAATCTTCTGTAAAATCCAGAAAACACTCATCCAGCAGAAACCAGATACCCTTTTTCTGACAGACTTCCCGAATTCTTTTCAAGGTCTCCGGGGGAATCAGCCGACCGGTAGGGTTGTTGGGATTAGTGAGAATTACCAGTTCCACCCCCGGCGTTTTCTGCAAGGTTTCCAAAAAGGAGGAAGTTACCAGAAACCCTTCTTTTTCCTGCAAAGAGGCATAGACAATCTCACAGTTTACGCTCCGCAGCGCCTGTTCGTATTCAAAAAATCCGGGAGCCGCCAACAGTGCCCTTCCGGGATTTAGCACCCGCAGGACATCATAAATCAGCTCTGCCGCACCGTTGCCACAGAGAATCCAGTTTTCATTGACTGATGTGGATTGACTGATTGACTCAACGAGTCGATTGTATCCAGGGTCTGGATAATGGAAACTGTCAAGCACTCCCTGCACCGCCGCCTGTTTTACCTTTTCCGGCATGCCCAGACAGTTGATATTGGCAGAAAAATCAATCCAGGATTCCGGTTGGTTTTTCCTCAGATAGGGGGTAAGATTCCCGCCGTGCTCATACATACTAACACACATCCTTTCAACAGAACGCCAAGTACCGTTCCCAGCACCACCATCCCATACAAAATCCGGTTGGCGCAGTCAATGTCCTCCGGCTCAATTTCCCGCAGGGCGTCCCCGATGGTTTCTTTTTGGTGAAGTACCCCGAAGTACCAGGCATCCCCGGCTAACTGTACCCCCAGGGCACCCGCCATGGCACTTTCCGTCTGGGCAGAGTTGGGACTGGCATGTTTCATCCTATCCCGTTTGAATATCCGCCAGGCGTTGGAGGCAGAATAACCACGAAGTCCCGCGGATGCCACCAATAACAGGGCAGAAATCCGGGCAGGAAGGAAATTTGCCACATCATCGGTTTTGGCGGCAGCCCTTCCAAAGTACAAATAGGTTTCATTCCGATAGCCCACCATGGAGTCCATGGTGTTGATGCTTTTATAGAAAAAGCCTAGGGGAGCGCCCCCCAACAGCATATAAAATAAAGGGGCAATACAGCCGTCAGAACTGTTCTCTGCCACCGTTTCCACCGCCGCCTTGATGACACCCGACTCGTCTAAAACCGTCGTGTCCCGTCCCACAATCCGCGCCACTGCCTTTTGCCCGGATTCCAGTCCTTCCTCCGTCAAAGCACGTTTCACATTGGTGCTTTCCTGTTTCAGGCATTTCGTTGCCAGCAGAAACCAGCAGAAAATCCCCTCCACAAGTATGCCAGCCACCGGATGAAGTGCGTAGGCAAGTACCAGAATCCCACTGGGGAGCAGGGTGCTGACAGTAATCACAATCACTACCAATCCGATTCCCCCACGAAATTCTGCTTTGTTTTTTTCCTCCCGCTGACTGGTATCGGGAAATCTTTTCTCTATTGAGTTCCGCAGTTTTTTCCGGGTAAAGGAAATCAGATTTCCGATAAGGCAAATGGGATGCCAGAAAACTGCCGGGTCCCCGAAACAAAAATCCAGAAGAACCCCCAAGATTACCCCACACAGAGAAAATCCCCACCATTGTATCAAATGTATCAACCTTTTATCCTCACTCCAATTCCACTGATGACGCGGTAAACCTGGTCGGCTCTGCCCGCAAGCTCACATCCGATTCGTCCCGTTACCTCCCGCCATCTTCTTTCCTCTTTTTCCATGGGCACAATTCCGCAGCCAATTTCCCGGATTTCCCAGATAACATCCTCCTGCCCCTGTGCCGCTTGTAAAAGACCTTCCAGAATTTCCTCCTGGCTTTTTCCTTCCGCTAATTGCCTGCGGATAAAGTGTTCCAGATGGTTTACTGCAAAGGAGCAGGGAACTCTGTCCGGCTCCCAGGTTTCCCCCTCCACCAGCTCCATGGAATCCTTCCATAACTGTTCACGGATGTAGGTGGTTTTCCCTTGAAACGCACCGCCTGTTACCAAAATTACCATAAAAAAATGCCCTCCATCATCCAGACGGAA
>CAKRNW010000112.1 GCA_934371505.1 uncultured Lachnospiraceae bacterium | reverse complement strand
CATGAATACAAAGACCAGCTGCGGGAAGATTATAAAGACATTTTTGAGCAGCAGTACAAAAAATTCCATGAGCAGTATCTGCTGCCTGGGAAAAAGCAACAGCTAGTATAGGGAGGACGACCATGATCTATATTGTGGAAGATGACCGGAGTATCAGTGAAATTGAGAGTTATTCCTTGAAAAACAGCGGATATGAGGTGGCAGTATTTGAGAATGCAGCCAGCTTTTATACGGCGCTGGAGACACAGATCCCCCAGCTGGTTTTGCTGGATATCATGCTGCCGGATGAGGATGGTATGACCATCTTAAAGAAACTCCGGGAAGGCGTGGCAACCAGGAGACTGCCGGTGATTCTTGTGACAGCCAAAACCACAGAGATGGACAAGGTAAAGGGTTTGGATCAGGGGGCGGATGATTATCTGACAAAACCCTTCGGTGTTATGGAACTGATCTCCCGTGTCAAAGCACTGCTTCGCCGCAGTGAAGGGGTTGGAGAGGAAAAATTTTTATCCTTGGGAAAAATTTTCCTGGATAATGAAAAACATGCAGTTTATGTGAAAGATGAACCCTGCGATCTGACCTTCAAGGAATTTGAATTGTTGAAACTACTTCTGCAGAATGCCGGGATTGTCACCAGCCGGGATAAGATTTTGAACAAGGTCTGGGGAGTGGATTTCGAGGGAGAATCCCGGACATTGGATATGCATATCAAGACACTGCGCCAAAAGCTGGGGGAGGAAGGCAACCGTATCCGTACGGTACGGAATGTAGGGTATATTTTGGAGTAGTATGAAAAAGCAGGGGGAGTGACCATGAAAAAGAAGATTAACCGACAGCTATGTGCAGTGGTTCCTGGAGGTGTTTTTATTACCCTGGTACTGACGGTACTGGTATTTTATAATCTGTTTCAGGAACAGGTCATGGCAGACCTGAAGGCTTATACCCAAATTCTGTCAGAAAGTGGACTGCTTACTGAGGAAAAGTTTGAAGATGTACTGGCAGACGAAGAATTCCGTATTACTTTAATTGATCCGGATGGAAATGTGCGTTACGACAACCGGGTGGACACCCAGACCCTGGATAACCATGCAGCCCGCCCGGAGGTAATGGGTGCATGGACCTGTGGAGAGGGAGAGTCGATCCGGCGATCATCCACTGTGGGGCAAAATACCTTTAACTATGCTATTTTATTACAAAACGGGGATGTGCTTCGGGTATCCCAGTTATCCCATAGTGTGTGGAGTCTTTTTTTCACGGCGATGCCTTATTTTATTTTGCTGGTAGCGGCAGCGGTGGCTCTCTGTGTGCTGCTTTCCCGTTATCTTACGAGGAGTCTTGTAGCACCGATTGAGGAATTGGGAAAACACATGGATGATATGGAGGATGTGGAGACTTACGAAGAACTAAAACCTTTTGTGCAGACCATACGAAACCAGCATGAGGCCATTATGGAAAGCGCCCAGATGCGCCAGGAGTTTACCGCCAATGTTTCCCATGAATTGAAGACGCCGTTGACGGCTATTTCAGGCTACTCTGAGCTGATTGAAAATGGAATGGCAGATGAGCAGGATATCACCCGTTTTGCAGCAGGAATCCATAAAAACGCGAAACGTCTTCTGACGCTGATCAATGATACCATCCGGCTCTCAGAACTGGATGCTGCCTCAGAAGTGCCCTTTGAGACTCTGAACCTGTATGATATTGCGGCTACCAGCGTGGATATGCTCCAGATCAATGCAGAAAACCACGATGTGAGCCTTTACCTGGAGGGAGAGTCCTGCGAAATGAAAGGGGATAGACAGATGATGGAGGAGTTATTGTACAATCTGTGTGACAATGCTATCCGTTATAATAATAAAGATGGAAAAGTGTGGATTCGTGTAAGCAGAGAAGCAGCTGGTGAGGTGTGCCTTCAGGTGAAGGACACGGGAATCGGTATTCCGAAGGAGCATCAGGAACGAATTTTTGAACGGTTTTACCGGGTGGACAAGAGCCGTTCCAAATCGACAGGAGGAACCGGACTGGGGCTTGCCATTGTAAAACATATCGTAGTAAAACATGGAGCACGGCTGGAATTAGACAGTACGGTGGGAAAGGGAACCACGATCCGGATTTTCTTTCCGGCAATATAAATAAGACTTGCATTTTCATCATAAACGAATATGATTAATGAAGAGGGTAGATGCTGCCCTCCTTTTTTCACTTTATAGGAAATTTCTTCCTATGAATGAAAAATTTGACTTTATTGGGGAAACGCATTTGTTGGAGAAAATAATGAACGGATTACCGGAAGACTTTATCAATAGAATGAATGGACTGTTGGAAGAGGAGGCGGATGCCTTTTTTTCTTCTTATGAAAAACCACGGAAATACGGTCTGCGCTGCAATACCTTAAAATGTACACCGGAGAATTTTACGACCCGGATGCCTTTTACCCTGCAGCCAGTGCCCTGGGCGGACAACGGCTACTATTATGAGGCAGAGCAGGCACCGGGAAAGCACCCCTTTCATGAGGCGGGTGTCTACTATATCCAGGAGCCCAGCGCCATGAGTCCGGCACAGCTTTTGGATGCAAAGACGGGAGATGTGGTGTGTGATTTGTGTGCAGCTCCCGGAGGCAAAAGCACCCAGCTTGCGTCACAGTTACAGGGAGAAGGGCTGTTGGTGTCCAATGAACGGTATCCGGCGAGGGCAAGAGTGCTGTCCCAGAACTTTGAGCGCATGGGCATCCGGAATGGTGTGGTGCTAAATGAGAACACGGCGCATATGGCAGCATTGTTTCCCGCTTTTTTTGATAAAATCATGGTGGATGCACCCTGCTCCGGGGAAGGAATGTTCCGCAAGGACGAGGCGGCAAGAGAGGAATGGTCACCGGAGCAGGTGCGGATCTGCGCAGACAGACAGCTGGAAATCCTGGGACATGCAGCGATGATGTGTGCGCCCGGCGGAGAAATGGTGTATTCCACCTGTACCTTTTCCCCGGAGGAAAACGAGAGCGTCATTGGACATTTTCTGCAGGAACATTCTGACTTTACTCTGGTGGAACCGGGGGAGGAATTCCGCCGGAAAGGCTTTTCCTCCGGACACCCGGAATGGTGTGACACCCAGGTGGCGGCAGATATCCGGCAGCAGTTGGACAAAACCCTGCGGATTTTTCCCCATCTCACCGAGGGGGAAGGACATTTCCTGGCGAAGCTGAAACGCCAAGGCGAGGATGCGGAAGGAAGGGCGATGCGGAGAAACACTGCTTGCATCCAGCCGGATAAGAAATGTGACACCAGCCAGTGGCGGGCGTTTGCCAAAGAACTGGAACTGCCGGAACTCCAGGGCGTGTATCGGAAATTCGGGGAGGTGCTGTATCTGGTGCCTGCCCAGATGATCGATTTAAAAGGAATTAAGGTAGAGCGTGCCGGGCTGGAACTGGGCACCATGAAAAAGAACCGGTTTGAACCGGCACATGCACTGGCGGCAGCGCTCTTGGCGGGACAGTGCAAACGGGTGGCGGAGCTGTCTGTGGAAGAGGCCGTGCGCTACATACACGGAGAGACACTTCCCTGTACCGTGGACAATGGCTGGACACTGGTGACAGTGGAGGGCTTTTCCATCGGCTGGGGGAAGGCAGTCAACGGAACACTAAAGAATCATTATCCAAAGGGAATCAGAAGATGAACGATGAAAAAGCAACGAAAATCAATGGAATTACCGAGGGAGTCATCTGGAAACAGCTATTGCTGTTTTTCTTCCCGATTTTATTAGGCTCCCTGTTTCAACAGTTTTACAACGCAGTGGATGCCATTGTGGTAGGCCGTTTTGTAGGAAAAGAAGCACTGTCCTCCGTGGGCGGTTCTACTGCAACCCTGATTAACCTGCTCATTGGCTTTTTCCTGGGACTCTCCGCAGGCTCCAGTGTCTGCATCTCCCAGTATTACGGGGCCAAAAAAGAACAGGAAGTGGCAGACAGCGTCCACACAGCAATGGCTATGGCTGTGACAGGCGGCGCAGTGCTGATGGTATTGGGACTGCTTTTTACCAACCAGGCGTTAATCTGGACAGGGGTGCCGGAGGAAATCTTTGACTATTCCAGGCAGTATATGATGATTTATTTTGCCGGAGTTATTCCCAACCTGGTTTACAATATGGGCGCGGGAATTTTACGTGCAGTGGGAGATTCCAGGCGGCCACTTTACTATCTGGTGGCAAGCTGTCTGTTAAATATTGTGTTGGATTTGGTCTTCGTGGTAGGACTGCATCTGGAAATCATCGGCGTGGCAGTGGCTACTGTGATTTCCCAGTTAGTCAGTGCTATCTTAGTCTGCGCCGCCTTGATGCGCAGCGAGGAGTGCTACCGCCTTTCCTGGAAAAAGGTGCGTTTCCACAGGTATTATCTGAACAAAATGATTAAGATCGGACTACCGGGAGGATTCCAGTCCATTATGTATACCTTGTCCAATATTATCATCCAGGCGCAGATTAACTCTTTCGGGACGGATACCATCGCTGCCTGGACGGTTTACGGTAAGATTGATGCATTTTTCTGGGTAACGGTGGCAGCTTTTGGTACTGCCATTACCACCTTTAACGGGCAAAATTACGGAGCAGGCAGGATGAGCCGTGTGAGAAAGGCAACCAGACAGTGTATGGCCATGACCTTCGGCGCTACGGTACTTTTAAGTCTGGTGTTGTATTACGGGGCGGCTCCTGTTTATGAAATTTTCACCTCCGATGCAGATGTTATTACCATCGGCCTGGATATGATGCACTATCTGGTGCCGGTTTATGTGACTTATATCAGTGTGGAAGTGCTTTCCGGTGCTCTGCGCGGCATGGGAAATGTCATTGTACCCACCATCATGACGCTGGTGGGAGTCTGCGGGCTGCGGCTGCTGTGGCTCTTTACTGTAGTGCCGGTGCATCATGAACTTCACACTCTGATGTTCAGTTATCCCCTGACCTGGGTAGTGGCATCCTTGGGCTTTATTTTCTACTATGGACATGTAAAGAGGAAGATGCCGAAAGAGTTATAAAAAGATGAGGAGCGAAACATAACGTGAACCTGATAGCATTAGAGCAGATTTCAAAAGTATATACAGAACGAAAGTTGTTTGATAAGGCTGACTTTTTCCTGCAGGAAGGGGAAAAAGTGGGTGTTATCGGCATTAACGGAACGGGAAAATCCACCCTTCTTCGCATTCTGGCGGGACTGGAAGAGCCGGATTGTGGCAAAGTGACCAGAGCCGGACATATTGTGATTCGTTTTCTTCCCCAACACCCGGAAGTCATACCGGGGCAGAACGTGATTCAGACAGTGTTGAAAGATCATGGAGAACAGGCAGCTGACCCTGCATTTGAGGCACAGGCGAAGAGCATGCTGACCAGGCTTGGGGTATCTGACTTTGAGGAGCCGGTGGAACAGCTTTCCGGTGGACAGAAAAAGAGACTGGCACTGGTTTCGGCACTTCTGACCAAGGCCGATGTGCTGGTGCTGGACGAGCCTACGAACCATCTTGACCATGATATGTCCGACTGGCTGGAAGAAACGTTGAAAACTTACCGGGGGACTCTGGTGATGGTAACCCATGACCGCTATTTTCTGGACAGTGTGTGCAGCCGGATTGTGGAAATGGATGAGGGAAAAATTTATTCTTATGATGCCAACTATGAGGGCTATCTTGCCTTGAAAGCAGAGCGTCTGGAAATGGCATCCGCCAGTGAGCGGAAACGCCAGTCCATTTTAAGGACGGAACTGGCGTGGATAAGCAGAGGAGCAAGAGCAAGGACAACCAAGCAGAAGGCGAGAATCGAGCGGTACGAGCAGCTAAAAAACCAGAGCAGTCCGGAAGAACAGGCAGCGTTGCAGCTACAGTCTATTTCCAGCCGTATGGGAAAAACAACGCTGGAAGCAAAAAATCTTACAAAAGGTTATGGTGGAAGAACGCTTATTCAGGACTTTACCTATATTTTTTTAAAACAGGACAGAGTAGGTTTTATCGGTGTAAACGGGAGCGGAAAGTCCACTTTGATGAAAATGCTCATCGGAACATTGGAGCCGGACAGCGGCGAGATTATCACCGGACAGACCATCCGAATCGGGTACTATGCCCAGGAGATGGACGAAAGTGTATTTGCAGACTCCAACCAGCGGGTTATTGATGTCATCCGGGATGTGGCGGAGAATGTGCGTACACCGGATGGAAGTGTGTCTGCATCCCAGATGCTGGAACGTTTTCTGTTCCCGGCATCCATGCAGTATGGTCCGGTGGGAAAACTTTCCGGTGGGGAAAAACGGAGACTGAATCTCCTTCGGGTTTTGATGGGGGCACCCAACGTACTGGTGCTGGACG
>CAKRNW010000111.1 GCA_934371505.1 uncultured Lachnospiraceae bacterium | reverse complement strand
CAGAAACATCTAAGTATATGTAACCGAAAGTAAGAAATCACAGTTCAGTGACTTTGAAGGAAAGTTACATGTACTGAGAATGGATGAACAATGAACAAACAACAATTTACCAAACAGGTACTGGAGGCGGAGGCATCCCTGTACCATGTGGCACACACCCTGCTTGTGAATGAGGAGGACTGCGCAGATGCCATCCAAAATGCAATTCTGGCAGCCTACGACAAACTGGGCGACTTAAAGAAAGATGCCTATTTTAAAACCTGGCTTACCCGCATCCTCATAAACGAGTGCTACCGGATTCTGCGGGTGGACAGACACCATCTCTCTTTTGAGGAACTGGAGGAGGACAATACCTTGCAGCCTCTGGAAAAAAGTTCCTGCCAGCCGGAACAACGGGTGCTGGAGCAGGACAGTGAAGTGTACCGGGCGGTGTTGGAGCTGGAACTTCCCTACCGGATGCCCTTTGTCCTGTATTATGTGGAGGGGTACTCCGTAAAAGAAGTGGCGCGGATTTTGAAAGTATCTGAGGGCACGGTGAAAACACGGATGCACCGGGCACGCAACCAGTTGAAAGCCATGTTGCAGGAAACAACAGCGGGGAGAAAGGAGAACACCTATGAATAAGACATTACGATATCAGCAGGGAACATTTGAAATACCGCAGCTTGAGACGGTTCCCGAAAGCGTCCACCAGTCAGTATTGGGAGCGCTGGAGACCATTCAGAAAAAAGAAGAAAAGGCCGTAATGCATGGAAATGCCCATCTGTCCAGGCGTGTTCTCCTTCCGCTGGCAGCAACCCTGGTACTTATGACAGGAATGTCAGCTTTTGCAGTAAGTTTGTATGAACAACGCATGAAAAATATCAATCAACAGAAATTAGAGGAATATTATCTGCAAATCCAGACCGCCCGGGTGGACAGCTTTCACTATAACCGCCCACTGACAGAGACAGAAAGAAGTCGGTTTGATACCCTGAATCAGTCATACGAGGAGGAAGGGATGTTTCCCAAGGGAGCACTCACTGTACTGGAATCCCCGGAGGCGTACAAAGGAAAGGGCGTGGGCTTTTATGAAACCCGCAGCACCTTTTTTCTCCCGGAGCAGGAGCTGACTGATGAGGAACTCCTTCAACTGATAGACTTTTACCATCAGGTCAATTACAGCCTGCAAAAGGTAGGCGGCCAAATCAAACAGGGAGTGATTCAGGAGCCGGAATCAGAAAACAGTGGTTTGGAACAATCCGTGGCATCGGGTAAAGAACGGCCGTCTGTTCTTGCCTACGAAGGAGATTTAAGCATCCATTGTATGGCGGCAGGAGCCGACTCCATTTATCTGGAGGGGTGGGACAGCATAGAAAAAATGGAAATTGGCAGCAGTGTTTCCACACCTTTCTTTGCGGACTATGACAAGGCAAAGGGCGATACCTCTCTGCAGCCTTACATTTTTGATATGGTGGAAACATCGGAGGGCGAACTGTATGTAGCGGTGGTTTTGTGGGATGGCACGGAAGGAAAAACAGGGCAGATCTGGCATCTGGATGCTGATGGAAATTACTTGAATACCTTGGAATTGGGAGACAAAAAGCCCAGAAAACTGGCGGTGGACGCCCGGGGAAATCTCTATGTGCGTCTAGGGAGCCGGCAGCAGGATGGAACCATTCTTTATGTTTACGACGGACAGGGAGCGTTTCTCACGAAGATTACCTCTGACCATGATTTTCATGTTGCCAACGGAATCTGCAGGGGAAAAGACGGCAAGGTATATATGTTATTTGAGGACTTTGACAGGCAGACCGTGACTACGAACACAGGAATTCTCCGCATTGATTTGGAGGAAAAACAGGCAGTGGTGGCAGCCCAGCATTTTCTTCCGGATCATGGGGCTGCGTATGATGTCCTGGCGCCCGGAGGGGACAGTGATTTTGTCATTCTGGGAATGGATGGGATTTATACTTATGATTTGCAGGATGAAGAATCGCAGCTGCGACTGGCAGCCTATGACGCCCCCTGCTCCTTTGAGGGATGCAAAGCCGCAGTTCTTCCCGATGGACGGATGCTCCTCGCCAAACCCACGGAGTACACGGAAGTCACCGTCGACGGAAAACCCCAGTACCGCTGGAAGGCGGAGGGAACGTGCTTTTATTTCATAGAAAATTGAATGAAAAGAGCAATGACAGGTACATTTTTGAACAATAAAATCCAACTGGAATAAGTAAAGAAAAAATGATATTATGATTAAGACAGTATAGGAATGTAAAATAATATGGGATAGGAGGGAATCTTATGACAAGACAGGAAGTTCTAATGACCTTTGCACAGGGAACCAGAGAAATATTGAAAAGTAATTTATCTAAACTCATTGTCTATGGTTCCTATGCCCGTGGTGATTATAAAGAGAATTCAGATATTGATGTTATGATATTAACAACGTTGTCAAAGGAAGAAATAGAGAAGATTGAGAACGATATTTTTAACCTTGCATTTGATTTGGAACTAGAGTCAGGGATTGTAATTAATCCAGTTCTGGAAAATGAAACTCATTACAAATACTGGTTGGGAGCACTGCCATTCTATAATAATGTGGAAAGGGAGGGTATTGTAATTGGATGAGAGACAAAAAGATTTAAGCAGATATCGAATTACAGAGGCTGAGGATAGTTTGAAAGTAGCTGCACATTGTTTAAGGGAAGAATTGTATAAAGATTCGATTAACCGTTCTTATTATGCTACATTTTATGCGGTAAAAGCTGTATTGGCATTGAGCACAGTTGATTTTAAACGGCATAAAGATGTTATGGGATACTTTAATAAAGAATATGTAGCTAAGGAAATATTTCCACGCGAACTTGGAAGAAGGATTGGAATATTACAGAGAGTACGCGAGAAAAGCGATTATGATGATTTTTATATCGCATCGAGGGAAAAAGCCAATGAACAGTTTCAAACAGCAGAATTGGTTATCAACGAAGTGAAAAAATATTTGGAAAAGAATTAACAGTCGAGACAGTTCTTTAATTACAGACAATGTATAAAATTATGGGTGTAATATGTAAATATCAAAATTTATATATTACACCTGTTTTTATGGTATGATGATTCATAGTTATCATTATGACAAAGTATCTCCAGATGATAAAAAGATTTTTTATAAATATCAGGCTGGGGTGTTATCTTTATTGGAATTGGTCTTTTAGTGACTGCTATAATAATCGGCATAACAGATTCAGCATTAAGTTTTACCGCTTTGGTATTGGGTTTTGTTGCGGGAGTGGTGCTGCTGATTTATGCAGGGGTAAAATATAACCGCTAATAGAGAAGAAAGTTCCGGTTATAGGACTGATTGCACCATCGGTTTACATAATTTTGATTCCAAACCTATAAGCTGTGATAAAAGGCATATCTTATATGTAGAATTTTAAGGGCATGTTGCAGCCTCAACCTATAGTATTCGCCAGAAACTGGTCCTTATGGGTAAAAATTACTGAAAAAATTGACAGTGGAGGCTTAAAAGCCCTTTCATAGACATATAAGGGCTATAAAATGAACCTTCTTATAGGTAGTTCTTCAATTTTCAGGGGGAAAAGTAACCCATAAGAGCCATAGAAAATTGTAGTTTATGGGTTATCATCAATTTTATAAAGTAATTCCTGTCATGGCAAATACGCAAAGATGTTGGGGCAATATCTGAGACAGTAATCAGTATGTTAGTCATATTTGTTCCTGATGTTTCTCCTTTTGCTTTACAAATGATTTCAATCGGAATACAATCGAATTGGTAATATCGAAACGAACAAAACAGGAGCTTTTAGTATAACCAGATGAATTATTCCATTGAACCCAACAACACTATCCCTGCCTACCTCCAGCTTTATAACTACTTTGTCCAGGATATCGTGGCAGGCATTTACCCTCTGAACTCCCGTCTTCCCTCCAAACGCATCATCGCCGAGGAAACCGGAGTCAGCGTCATTACCGTGGAACATACCATGAACCTTCTCTGCGACGAAGGCTATATTGAAACCAAACAGCGAAGCGGCTACTTTGTCATCTACAGAGAGGCAGACTTCCAGGGAATCCCGGAGCCGGGACAGACCGAGCTGAAACTTCCCCACTCCCAGACCCATTCTATCAGCGAATTTCCTTACAGCGTCCTGGCGAAAACCATGCGCCGGGTACTCTTAGATTACGGAGACGATATCCTGATTAAATCCCCCAACCACGGCTGCCGGGAACTTCGCACGGAAATCTGCGCTTACCTGGGCAGAAGCCGGGGCATTCAGGTCAGTCCCAGCCAGGTGATTATCGGCTCCGGTGCCGAGTACCTTTATGGCATGATCGCCCAGCTTTTCGGCGCGGGCAGCACCTTCGGTCTGGAAAAACCCTCCTATGAGAAAATCCGCAAGGTATACGAATCCATGGGAATCAACTGTGACATGCTCACCCTTTCCCCGGAGGGCATCCTTCCATCGGAGCTTGCCAGAACCCGGGCATCCGTTCTCCATGTCACCCCCTTTAACAGTTATCCCAGCGGCATCACCATCGGAATTTCCCAGAAACGGGAATACCTCAACTGGGCAAAAAAGCGGGGCGCGGTCATTGTGGAGGACAATTACGACTCAGAGCTCACCGTGTCCAGCAAGCCGGAAAGCTCCCTTTTTTCCATGGCAGAGGATGTGGAGGTTATCTATATGAATACCTTCTCCAAAACCATTGCCCCCTCCGTCCGGATCGGCTACATGGTTCTCCCGCCATCCATGGTGGAGGCTTTCAATGAAAAGCTGGGCTTTTACTCCTGCACCGTGCCCCTGTTTGAGCAGTATGTGCTGTCGGAACTGATGCGCAGCGGAGATTACGAGCGCCACATCAACCGGGTGCGCCGGAGACGCCGGAGAGAAGTAAGCGGCAGATTGGCGGGAAAGGAAGCCTTATGACAGAACTAAAATAATACGGGAATTGGTTCCACCGCTCCCGGTTTATGGTATACTAAGCAGGACAAAAGAAAACGGACTGCAAAAGGGAGGACATCATGCAACAGCGAGACACAAAAGAACTGGACAGCTTTTTACAGAAAAAAATCAAGGAACACAATTTCCCCGGTGTGGCGGTGGCAGTGCATGGTCCTGACGGACTGACCTTTGAAAAGGGCTACGGCTACCGGGATTTGGATAAAAAAACCGCTCCGGATGCTGACACCATTTTCGGCATTGCCTCCATGGGTAAATCCATGGCGGCACTGTGCTGCTGTATTCTGGCGGCAGAGGGCAGAATCAGCCTGGATGACCCTGTGAGCAAATACCGCCCGGATTTCAGGGTACCGGGAAACCCTGCGGACACGGTGACCATCCGCCATCTGGGGATGCACACCACCGGAATTCCGCCCATGGAGCCTCTGGAGTGGTCCATTGCGGTGAACACTCCCGACAGACATTCCGACTGGGATGTGAAAATGCAGGAGAGTGCCCCCAACTCCATGAGCACGATTGAGCAGATTATTGAATATATCGCCAATTGTCCCTATCCCACTCTGGGTGGTTCCGGGGAATATATGAGCTATTCCAACGAGGGCTACGCCGTTCTCTGCTATGTGGTGGATGCTGCGGCGGGAGAGCCTCTGGAGGATTTTCTGGATAAGCGGATTTTCCAGCCCATGAAAATGACCCGCTCCACACTGGACACTGATGCCAGCCGTGCCAGAGCCATTGCCACAGACGGAAATATCACCGCCTTGTTTGAGGCAGACGAAAAGGGTAACATCGTGGGGGACGAGCAGTGGTCGATTTTACCGCCCTTCCGCGCCTGCGCCTGCGTGAAATCCACCGCCCATGACATGGCACGCTACTACCAGTGTCTGGCAAACAAGGGCGTGCTGGACGGCGAGCAGGTTATCCCTGCCAAAGCGGTAGAGCTGATGATTGGCGCCGGGTTCCCGGAGCAGGAAAAAGCGGTGTACTGCATGGGCTTAAACAAACGGGTGGAGGACGGACATGTGTACTGTGAACATTCCGGCGGACTTCATGGCGTTTCCTCCGAGGGCGGTCTGCTAAAGGATGAAAACTACGGCTTTGCCGTGTTATGCAATGAAGGGGATGCAGACCCCGCCGATTTAATCTGGGCATTGTACAACTGGGTGCTGGGCTATCCCCTGGACAGACCCCACCGATGGCTTTTTCCTGTGGAGGAAGAATTTTCCCAGCCCCAGGCACTCTACGGCAGCTATATCTGCCATGAAGGGGTGCCGGTGACGGCGATTGTCTACCAGGACGAGGGCAGAATGATGGTGGAAAAGGACGGAAGTATCTACCACCTGCGCCACTGCGGACAGGGCTGGTTCCAGCTGATGGATGAAAAAGAAGAAATCCAGGGACGGATGCACTTCCTGATCCGTAACGGACAGGCATGGGGCGTACAGGTATTTACCCGGATTTATACGAGAATTTAAACGAGTGACGGGAGGGATTTTTGCAGACTGCTCCCTCGTATCGGAGCATTTGAGAGCATCCGTACCGTTCTGGAATCCCATAGAGAGG
>CAKRNW010000110.1 GCA_934371505.1 uncultured Lachnospiraceae bacterium | reverse complement strand
CTATATGGGAAGGCTCTTTCTCTTTATCAATCTCTGAAACACTTTGAGTTTACATAATTTTCATTTTTACCCATAAACATGATTGAATTCATACCTTATAGGTGGTATTTTAGAGCTTTCATAGTAGTCCAACCCATAAGCAGCACCAAATCAAGTTCTTATATGTCTGATTTCAAGAAAATTTGACATTTTCCAGCTTACAAGGCTTACAAAAGACCCATAAAGAATTACAAAAAGTATATTCTATGGGTTGACATCCCGCACGCAGTGCTTTCAGAAGCCTATAGGAATCACAGTAAATCCGCTCTTATGGGTTAGAGGCTTGCTTGCCTTCCTCCCGGTAACCCATAGACAGCAACGCAAATTTCTCCTTATAGGTTGCCAGTCAGTACACGCCGTCATTTTTTACTGCCTCCACTCCTCAAGGGCTTTGCTTATCCGGCGGTCAATGTCCTCTCTGGTGGCTTTGCACTCTTTTGGATATTCTCTGGCGGCGTGGAAAGCAAGTTTCACAAAAAGTACGGAGCCGATGGGCAGCATGGTCTTTATCATGCTCTCCGGGAAAACAAAATGGGTTCCGTTCTGGTAGGTCACGGCCTCCACTTCGCAGTCGTGAGCCTTTTGCGCTAATCGGTTTTCCATGCGGCGAACATATTTTGCAGCATCCCATAGCCCGTCATCCTCCGCACCGATGGCAAGCAGTTTTCCCTTGATGTTTTCCACTGGAATCATTTCTTCCTCCTGGAGGGGATGTGCCGCCTCGGAGTCATCGAAAAGTTTTCTGGAATTCAGCATGTCCCCAGCGCGTTTCGATTCCGCCTGAACCACTTGCCAATACTTAGGATGCTGGTACACAAAGGGCATATAGGGCAGGGGCTTGCCCCGGTAAGAAACAGGGACTCTCCCTCGATGGGCCACTCTTTACAGCCGTCCTTTTCTCCCTGCATAAAGCCCTGCCAGATAAAATCACTGGGAGTCATGGCAATGGTGAGGGTAATGTCCGGGAAGTAAGCTGCCGCTGTCAACGCCAGGGTTCCGGTGGTGGAGGCTCCGTAAAATCCCTCTGTTTCCACATCAAAATGAATCCGTTTCATGTTCCGTTACCTCGTATAGTCTCAAGTTACCAGGATTAGATTCATCTAACTTTCATATTACATTCATTGTAATGCGGTAAATTTCCTCTATCAAGGAGTAGAACACTCTTGCAAAATTGAGATTTTTCCATTAAAATAACCGCATATTTGTATGTGAAACAGAAATGTTTCACACGACTGCCACCGGGTAGGAATGCACAGAGCATTCGCCACACATCGTTAGGTCTCAGAAGATGTGTGCGGATGCTTTTTTATGCTATGCATACCGCTGGCGCACACAAAGATCCGGCAATGGACTCTTTGTTCCCGGAAAAATTTAAAGGATGTTCATAAATGATACGAGATAAGCGCACAATACCACTATTGGATCCTTGGACTTCTTCTTTTTGTCATAAACAAATTACCAGATAAGAAAAAGGAGTTTATAATCATGAGTAATCCCGTAAAAGATTTTACAAAAAAAGAATGGAGCCTGTGGCTTGGCTCCCTGTTGATTGTTGTTGTTTCCAATTTATTTTCCGGGGATGTGGATCTGCCGACCCTGGTGGCGGCACTGGTGGGCGTAACTTCCCTGATTTTTGCCGCAAAGGGAAATGTGTGGGCACAGATCCTTATGGTGGTTTTCAGCATCCTCTACGGCATCATCTCCTGGCGGTTCCGCTACTGGGGTGAGATGATGACCTATCTGGGTATGACCCTGCCCATGGCGGTGTGGTCTACCATTACCTGGCTGAAAAATCCTTCGGAGACAAACGGCAGCGAAGTAGCGATCCAGCAGTTGAATCGTCGGCATATCGTTGGCCTACTATTTTTCAGTGTCTTGGTAACCGGCAGTTTTTGTTATATTTTGTGGGTTTTAAAAACCCCCAATCTTCTGTTCAGCACGATTTCCATTACCACCAGCTTTCTGGCGGCGGCACTGACCATGCTGCGTTCTTCCTATTATGCGGTGGGGTATGCAGCCAATGACCTGGTGCTGATTGTGCTTTGGACACTGGCTGCCATGGAGAATCCGGCGTATATTCCGGTAATTGTGAATTTTGTAATTTTCTTCTTTAATGATATGTACGGCTTTATCAGTTGGCGCAGACGGGAGGCTGTTCAGGGCTGACCTGTTGAGAATTGCACGTTATTTTTCCAGAAAGGAGACAGGGAACCGTTGTCTATTGCCGAAGAACATACCTATATCGCTATCGACCTAAAATCTTTCTATGCCTCCGTGGAGTGCCTGGGGTTAGGGCTTGACCCCCTGGACACCAATCTTGTGGTTGCGGACGAGATCCGCACGGACAAAACCATCTGTCTGGCAGTGACTCCTTCCTTAAAGGCCTATGGAATTTCCGGACGTGCCCGTCTTTTTGAGGTGCGGCAGAAAATCCGGGAGGCGAACATCCAGAGACGTGCCAAATCACCTGGTGGCAGATTTACGGGGACTTCCTCCTCTGCCTCTGCCCTTGCCGCCTCCCCAGAACTTGGGATTGATTTTGTGGTTGCACCGCCCCGGATGGCGCATTACATGAAATGCAGTTCCCGGATTTACGAAATTTACATGAAATACATTGCACCGGAGGACATGGTGGTATACTCCATCGATGAGGTATTTATGGATGTCACCCACTATCTAACCACCTATAAACTGTCCCCCCAGGAGCTTGCCCGGAAGATTATTGCGGATGTACTGAAAACCACAGGCATTACTGCCACCGCCGGCATCGGAACCAATTTGTTCCTATGTAAAGTTGCCATGGATATTGTGGCAAAACACATTCCGGCAGACGAAAACGGCGTGCGGATTGCCCAGCTTAACGAGATGGAGTTTCGCCATTCCCTCTGGGGACACCGCCCCCTCACAGACTTCTGGCGGGTGGGCAGGGGCTATGCCTCCAAGCTGGAGGAATACGGCATGTTTACCATGGGGGACATCGCCCGCTGTTCTGTGAAAAACGAAGATTTGCTCTATCAGCTTTTCGGAAAAAATGCGGAACTGCTCATTGATCATGCCTGGGGCTGGGAGCCCTGTACCGTGGAGGCTATCAAGGCTTACAAGCCCCGTGCCAGCAGTATCGGCTCCGGGCAGGTTCTCCACTGTCCTTATGAGGCGGACAAAGCCCGGCTGGTATTGCAGGAGATGGCAGATTTTCTTGCCCTGGATCTGGTGGATAAACGGCTGGTCACTGACCAGCTGGTCATTACCGTGGGCTATGATATTGAAAACTTAAATGACCCTAACCGCCGTAAAGGGTATCACGGTGCGGTCACGGTGGATCGGTACGGGCGGCGGATTCCCAAACACGCCCACGGCACCATCAATCTGGAAAAGTATACCTCTTCTTCTAAACTCATTTTGCAGGCTGCTACCCGGCTCTATGATGAGATCGTGAATCCCAATCTTCTGATCCGGCGGTTAAATATTGTGGCAAACCGTGTGGTGGATGAGGCCTCTGCTCCCTTAACGGACGGCGGCTTTGAACAGCTTTCTCTTTTCACCAATTATGCCGCAGAGGATGCCCGGAAAGAGGAAGAAAAGGCAGCGTTGGAAAAGGAGCGGAAAATCCAGGAGGCCACTCTAGCCATCAAGAAAAAGTTTGGAAAAAACGCGATTTTGCGGGGAATGAGTCTCCAGGAAGGGGCTACCGCAAAGGACAGAAACCGGCAGATCGGAGGGCACAAAGCATGAGCGACAACTACGAAGATATCATCCATCTGCCCCATCATGTGTCCCAGACCCGTCCCCAGATGCCCATGGAGGACAGGGCTGCCCAGTTTTCCCCTTTTGCGGCACTTACAGGTTACGATGCCGCCATCAAAGAGACGGCGCGGCAGACACAGGAACGGATGGATCTGGACGAATACGAAAAAGAGGCGCTAAATGAACAGCTCCAACTCCTTGCAGGGCAGCTTCCTGACTCTCCTTCTGTCCGCATTACCTATTTTCAACCGGATGCCCGGAAAGAGGGTGGAGCTTATGTGACCCATGAAGGCACCGTAAAAAAGATTGCAGCTTACAAGCGGATGCTTATCATGGCAGATAGAGTTTCCATTCCTCTGGATGAAATCATGGAAATTACCTTTCTCCAGCCGGAATAATTGCTGCTGTCTTTCTTTGTCGAAAAGAATTTGTTGACACACCGCAGATTTCTGCATAGAATGAACCTATAAAAGGGAGTAGTTGGCATCCTGGCCTTTTTCGGATGGAATAGTAATCGTCATCACGCTGCAAAGCCGGTTATTATTGAGATAACGAGACTTTTATCGTTTATTTTTAATGCGGTAAAGGTCTCTTTTTTTGTCCATTTATCGCGGAAAGGAAGGCTTATGGAATATGTATGGTTACTCGTCGGTTTTTTGCTCCTGGTAAAAGGAGCGGATTTCTTCGTGGAGGGCAGCTCCTCTCTTGCGAAAATTCTGAAGGTGCCCAGCGTGATTATCGGGCTGACCATTGTGGCGATGGGAACCAGCGCACCGGAAACTTCGGTGAGCATCAACGCCGCTCTGGCAGGGAGCAACGACATCGCTATCAGCAACGTGGTTGGCTCCAACATTTTTAACGGTCTTGTGGTGGTGGGTATCTGCGCTTTTCTCGCCAGTTTCCAGACAAATCTGGATATTTTAAAGCGGGATATGCCACTGAATATCGTGGTTTCAGGCATCCTTTGCTTGATGTTTCTGGATGGAAGGCTGAGCCGTCTGGAGGGCGTCCTTCTCTTAATCGGCATGGCGGCTTATCTGGCTGCCATGATTGTGTCTGCCATGAAAAACCGGACAGAGGCGGACACCGGGAAGGTTCTTTCCCTGCCTGAAAGTATTCTCTTTATGATTGGCGGTCTGGTGGCGGTGATCTTCGGCGGGGATTTGGTGGTGGATAAAGCCTGCATCATTGCCACCAATTTCGGCGTGAGCCAGAATTTTATCGGGCTGACCATTATCGCCATCGGCACTTCCCTGCCGGAGCTGGTGACTTCCATTGTTGCCACCAGAAAGGGGGACAGTGGCCTAGCTTTGGGCAATGCCATCGGTTCCAACCTTTTTAACATTCTGTTTATCCTGGGTATGTCAGCAGTCATTTCTCCCCTTTCGGTTCTGGGCGAATCCGTCATCGACTGCGTACTGCTGTTAGTCAGTGCCATTATGTTGTTTGTTTTTGCCCGGACAAAAAAGAACATGTCCCGGTGGGAGGGCTGTGTCTGCGTCCTGCTTTATGTGGCATATACTGTCTATCTTTTTATCAGATAGTGATTTCTTTCTATGGGTTATGGTTTCTGCATGATATCCTTTCAGATAAATTTTATTCTGCTCAAAAATTTTCGTAATTTTTATGTTTCTCTCCTTGACTATCAAATGACAAAAAACTAGAATATATCATACAACGACATTATTACTGAAGGAGCAGATAAGACATGAAAAGTGTTAAACAGATGTTAAGAAACCTACCAATTAGAAGCAAGCTTATGCGTGTGTTCCAGTTGAATCTTACTTCCCTGATACTGGTTGCAATCGTAGCATTGGTTGGACTGCTGATTTCCGGAAATTACATCGGATCTGCAGTGGTTGTAGTGCTTGCTATCCTGGGAATTATTTTTAACTTTATGGTGATCAAAGCTTCCGCTGATATGCTGGTTGATCCCATTCATAAACTGGTGGAGGCTTCCGAAAAGATTGCATCAGGCAATTTCGATATCGGAGAGCCCTATGAGTCAAAGGATGAGTTGGGTGAATTATCCAACAGTTTTGAGACTGCTGCCAATGTTTTAAAGAAAATTGTTTCCGATCTTCTTTCCATTGTAGATAATTTCTCGGAAGGTAACTTCGATGTACATAGCAGTTGTCCGGAATCCTACGTTGGACAGCTTCGCGATGTGTTAGATAAATTAAACGAGATGGTTGATTCCGTCAGCAGCACGATGCACGGTATTCAGGAGTCTTCTGGGCAGGTATCCGCAGGCAGCAGCCAGCTGGCTGAGAGTGCGCAGGATATCGCTGAGGGTGCTACCAATCAGGCAGCAGCTGTACAGGAGCTGGTCGCTACTGTTGATGAAGTAACCCAGCAGGTTCTGGAAAATACCAAGTCTACCGATATCGTACACGATAAAGCAAAACAGGTTGGTATGGAGGCTGCGAACAGCCAGAAGAAGATGAGCGAACTGGTAGAGGCTATGAAAAGTATCAACAGCACTACCCAGAACATCGAAAAAATTATTGCTGATATCGAGAGCATCGCATCCCAGACCAATTTACTTTCCTTAAATGCTTCCATCGAGGCTGCCCGTGCTGGAGAGGCTGGTCGTGGTTTTGCCGTAGTTGCTGATCAGATCAGGCAGCTCGCTGAACAGAGTGCAAATTCCGCTGTAGAGTCCAAGAAGTTGATTGAAGAGTCCATGAATGAGGTTTCTGTTGGTAACAGAGTAACCAAAGAAACAAATGATGCAATGGATAAGGTTATGAATGAACTGGATGCAATTATCCAGGAGGTTGCAAATATCCGTACGGCATCCGACAGACAGGCTGAGTCCATTAAGGAAATCAGTCAGGGTGTGGAAAACATCAATGATGTTATCCAGTCCAACTCTGCAGCATCTGAGGAAACTTCCGCTACCAG
>CAKRNW010000109.1 GCA_934371505.1 uncultured Lachnospiraceae bacterium | reverse complement strand
TAAAAGCCTAAGGTAAACTGCATGCGCTCATCGGCGTAATCGTTCAAAGGCAGTGCCTTGGGCAGGTAAATATTGGCTAATTCGTAAAGCTTTACATCCTTGTTACGACGGTTGTAGTTGGTTGACAGGCTGATGAGAATACCGTTTAAGGAACTGGTACGCATCACGGAGTAGTCCTCTCCCAGCGGATTGGAAATGGTGATGACCTGACGCAGCTTGTCCCCTGCGGGAATCAGTAATTTGTCGAATACCTTAGGGCTCTCGAAGGAATAGGTCATTCCCTGGGAAAAGCCACAGTATTCCGCAATATCTCTGGCTTTCTGCTCAATGCGGAGCTTGTAGGAAAGTTTTCCTGCAGTAGCCTCACCGGATGGCAGAGTCAGAGGAATCTTGTCGTAGCCATAGAATCTTGCCACTTCCTCAGCAATATCCGCAAAGCTTAACAAATCCTGACGGAAGGAAGGTACCACCACTTCCTGTTTTTCCTCGTCAAAGCCTAAATCAATCGCCTTGAAATAACCCTTCATGTCCTCCGCAGGGATGTCGGTTCCAAGGAAATGGTTAATCTTGGCTGCATCGAAAGGAATGCGGACATTCTCTTTTAAAGGAACCTTCACATCCACCATGCCGCCTACAACCTCGCCACAGCCCAGTTCTTCAATGAGCTGGCATGCACGGTTGATGGCATCCTCTGCATTGTAGGGGTCAAGACCCTTCTCGAATTTACCGGAGGCATCGGTACGCAGACCCACACGTTTTGCACTCTTACGGATATTGGCACCATGGAAGGTTGCTGCCTCGAAGAGTACGGTTTTTACCTCATCGGTAATCATGGAGTTTTCGCCACCCATGATTCCGGCGATGCCGATTTCTTTTTCTGCATCACAGATCATCAGCACATCTGTATCCAGCTTCCGCTCCTGTCCATCCAGGGTGGTAAAGGTGTCGCCGTCTTTTGCCCGCTGTACAATGATTTTATGTCCGGCAATGGTATCGTAGTCATAAGCATGCATGGGCTGGCCATACTCTTCCATGACATAGTTGGTGATATCTACCAGATTGTTAATGGGCCGGATTCCGCTGGCTGCCAGTCTGCGCTGCATCCACTTGGGGGAAGGCGCAATTTTGATATTTTTTACCACGCGGGCGATATAGCGGGGGCAAAGCTCCTGGTCTTTCACTTCCACGCTGATATAGTCCTCGGCCTTTTCCTCGTTACCGGTAGTGGTAATCACAGGAGGGTGGAAAGGCAGACGGAAGGTTGCAGCCGCCTCTCTTGCAATACCGATGATGCTGAAACAGTCCACACGATTGGAAGTTACTTCATATTCAAATACGGTGTCGTGAAGTCCCAGTGCCTCAATGGCATCGGAGCCAACCTCCACATCATCCTCAAACACATAGATACCGTTTTCGGGAGCCTCTGGATAAAAGTTTCTGGAACTTCCCAGCTCCTCGATGGAGCACATCATGCCGTTGCTGGGCACACCACGGAGTTTTCCGGCTTTAATCTTGATACCTTCCTCCGGCATGGAACCGCCGTCATGACCGCCTGCAACCATACCGCCGTCCAAAACAACGGGAACCTTCTGTCCCACTTCCACGTTGGGGGCACCGGTTACAATCTGGATGGTTTCCGCGCCGATATCCACCTGGCATACCACCAGTTTGTCTGCATCGGGGTGTTTCTCAATGGACTTAATCTGTCCTACTACGATTTTATCTAAGTTTTTATCTGCTCTTGTATAGCCTTCACATTTGGTGCCGCTTAAAGTCATGGCATCAAAATATTGCTGGTCGGTTACGTTTAAGTCAGGTACATAGGCTTTAATCCAGGATAATGCTGTATTCATTCTTTCTCTCCTCCCTTAGAACTGTTTCAGGAAACGAATATCGTTTTCGTATAAGAGACGCATGTCGTCAATCTCGTATTTTAACAGGGCAATCCGCTCCAGACCTACACCGAAAGCAAAGCCGGAATACTCGTTGGGGTCAATGCCGCTCATTTTCAGTACGTTGGGGTGAACCATTCCACATCCGAGAATCTCAATCCAACCCTCGCCTTTACAGAAACGGCAGCCCTTGCCTCCACATTTAAAGCAGGATACATCCATCTCTGCACTGGGCTCGGTAAAGGGGAAGTGATGAGGACGGAATTTTACACGGGTATCTTCGCCGAACAGTTCTTTGGCAAACTGCAACAGGGTTCCCTTTAAATCAGCAAAGGTAATATTCTTATCCACCACCATGCCTTCAATCTGATGGAAGGAAGGAGAATGGGTGGCATCCACTTCATCGGCACGGAATACACGTCCGGGGGCAATCATACGGATGGGCAGCTTGCCTTTCTCCATCTCATGCACCTGGCAGCCGGAGGTCTGGGTACGCAGCAGGAAATCACCGGAAATATAGAAGGTATCCTGCTCGTCCTTTGCGGGATGATCTGCGGGGATGTTTAATGCTTCAAAGTTGTAGTAATCTTTCTCAATTTCAGGGCCTTCCACAACCTCGTAACCCATTCCGATGAAGATACGCTCCACTTCCTCCAGCATCATGGTGTTGGGATGACGATGACCTACGTTATTTTTCTTGGCAGGCAGAGTGACATCGATGCGCTCTGCCTCCATTTTATGTTCTCTGGCGAGGCGCTGCATTTTCCGGGTTGCCTCCTCCAGGACACTCTCGATCTCGGCACGGGTTTCATTGACTAACTGACCCACCTTGGGACGGTCTTCAGGAGCCACATCCTTTAAGCTTTTCAGCACAGAGGTCAATTCTCCTTTTTTACCGAGAAAATTCACACGGATTTCATTGAGTTTTTCCAGAGATACATCAGAACCGGTAATCTGTTTTAAAGCCTCAGCTCTGATCTGGCTTAATCTTTCTTTCATGATACTTTCCTTTCCATCATTAAGTGTGTTACGGGGCTTTTGTTATTTAAAGGAATAAAAAAAGCCCCATTGAAACAAATGTTTCAAGGGACGAATAAATTCCGCGGTACCACCCTGTTTCCTGTCTCCAGGCACTTCTCATACGCGTAACGGGCGCGACACGGCTTCCTCTACTCCTGCAATGCAGTTTCCAAAAAGCAGCTCCTGTGGGAACTTCGTCATATACTCTGAACTTAAGGAAGCTTACAGCCGGTGACTTCCTCTCTCTGAAAGAAAAATATACGCTACTATCACAATCATTGCCTTTATTGCAGCTCACAAATACTTGTGAGCATTGCTTTTACATTACTATCTATACTAATGACTTTTGGCCGGCTTGTCAAGAACTTTCTCCCTATGTTATGATGGGATATATTTCGGGAAACGGCTGGAAACAACTATGACAAAAAAGCAATCACAAATCATGCAGGGGATAGCCATTCTCCTTATGGTCTATCACCATTTTTTCTTAAACCCAGAGCAGCTTTCCTCCTGGGTTTCCTACGGGAATATGGAATTTGTCCGGCATTTCGCCTGGTTTGGCAAAATCTGTGTAGGACTGTTCTGTTTTGTTTCCGGTTACGGTCTGTTTCATACCATTTCCTGCCTTTCCCACAGAAATGTTATCCTTCTATTAAAAAACGGCTACCATGATATGCTGTTGCGTATTCTCCGTCTTTACTGTAAATTCTGGTGCGTTTTAATCGTATTTAAGGGACTGGATGTGCTTTTCCTGGGGGCGCACCTGGACTTTCCTGAATTTCTTGGCAACTTTACCGGCATCTGTGTCACCTACAACGGTACCTGGTGGTTTCTGATGCAGTATGTGGAGATGTTGTTATTCCTCCCCCTCCTGGACTTACTGTTTACTCATTTTTCTTTGCCCTCCGAACAAAAGAAAAAACACATCATCTTCGCCATCCTCTCTGCGGTTGTGATGTGTATTGCGGTTTTGCTTTTTCTGTTTAGCTCCCAGCCTCTCACCGTCCTCGGTGCTGTGAAAGCACAGCTGCGTCCCGCTTTTCTGGCTGTGTTTGTCGCAGGGTATATCATCGCCCGGTTTGACATCTTTTCCCGGCTGACCAGCCGCTTATGCAGCATGGGAAAAGGCTGCCTCCCCGCCGTTTCCTTCCTGGGGCTTGTCTGTTCCATCGCCATCCGCGTTCTTCTCACAGAGGATGCTTCTTTTGCTGCTCTGGATTTTCTCCTGGTGCCGCTGTTTTGTTTTGGTATCTTACAGCTTCTTTCCTGCTGTTCTTTTCTTTCCGGGCTGCTTGCCCGGTTTGGACAGATTTCGGTCTGGCTTTGGCTCCTTCATACCTGTGTTTATGCAGACACCATTGGGCTTTTTGAAAGGCTGGCATCACTTTTTCCCAGTGGACATCTCCCATCCCTTTTGTTTTATCTGGCAGAACTTGCCATTTCTTCCCTCTGCTCGCTTTTCTTTGCTTCGATCTTTCGGTTTTTAAAAAAAATCACCTGATAAGCAGGTGCAAAATAACGGTTCAAAAAAGCACCTATCATAATAATATAAAAACAGAAATACATCCAAAGCAGAATGATGATGATGGTGGTCAGGCTTCCGTAGGTACTAAAGCCATTGAAATACTTGATATAAACAGAGAAAAAGAAAGAAAAAATACTCCATACAATGGCGGAAAAAGCAGCTCCCGGCAGCTGGTACAGAAACTTCTGCCGCACGCTGGGCACATAGGAATAAATCACCGCAAACAGCAGGGTCAAAACACCCCAGGACACCAGAAAACGTAAGTTTCGGATGAGTTCCAGCGGCTGTTCCAGTTTCGGATGATAGGATAAAACCAAATCCAACAGGGTATTACCGAACACCATTAAAATTAACGCCACCAGCACCGCGCTGAGCATAATCAGTGTATATCCACTGGCTTCAATTCGAAGGATAAAGTAATTACGACGCTCACGCACCTCATTGATTTCGTTTAAGCCGCGAATCATGGCAAGCATACCTTTACCGGCAGACCAGATGGCGACCAGAATGGCCAGGGACAGGATTCCCGTGGAACGCTCATAGACATCAGAAATAATGGTAACCAGCAAGGGCACCATAAATTCCGGCATCACATTGTCCATGGTGGATATGAGGTCAGACTCTGTAAGCACCGTAAAGGGCAGAATGGAAACCAGTACCATGGCAATGGGAATCAGGGACAGAAACAGGAAAAAGGCGATGCTGGATGCATATGCCGCAATGTTCTTCTTATTAAATTCCTGATTGAAATCCATGGCAATCGCCAAGAGTTTTTTCCACATATTTTAACCATGCCTTACTTTATTCATTTTCACACTGTTCTAAATGCAAATCCGGGTAATATCTGGCAAGAATTTCCTCGTAGGAAAAGCCCTGCCTTGCATAGGCCTTCGCCCCGTTCTGGGACAAGCCGTTTCCGTGGCCGAATCCGCCGCCGGATAGCCTATATCCTATCATAAATTTCCCTCCTTGAATAGTTTCGATTGAAAAAAATCCACTGGGTATCAGCTTCTTCATCACGATTTCGGTTCCATCCTGCAACACTGCTTTGGACACGCCGTCACACAGCACCCCGCGGATGGCATACTCTCCCACTATCTGCACTTTCCCCTCTGTGGTAGAAAGTTCTAATTCCTGTGCCCTGCCGTCCTCCCGGTGGCTGGTCACTTCCATATCATAAAATTTGCATTTTCCAGGCTCCCGGATGGTTCCCGGCTGGCAGGCATTGATTCGGTTTGCCAGATTCTCGGCACTCATTTTCTCATTGTCGTATTCCCAGCGGTACCAGTTTTCCTCTGCCTCCGCAGCGTCCAGGGCACTGGTGGAATAGTAATAGATTTCTGCGGGATTTCCTTCCCTGTCCACCAGAATGGTTCCGGCAGTGGCGGCGATTGCTGCGTTACACCGTGCGTCTGGTGCCACATTGTTGTAAACCTGGAAGTTTGTGCTGTCATCCATAACTGCCCCCTGCATCTGCTGATAAAGGGCATAGCTTCTGGCACACACCGCCTGGGCTTTCAACGCCTCCTCCGGATAGCCTGCGGGCATCTCGCTGGGAAGGACTCCCTGTAAATAGGTTTCCAGGTCCACTTCATTGGTGACAAGCAACCCCTCCGGGGTATCGGTAATATGTAAGGTTCCATAATATGCCGGATATCCCTGACTGCGCCGGATGGAAAAAACGGTCAGGGCATCCGTTTGAAAGGATTCCGGGCTCAGAATCACATTCGCCCCTTCTCCTGCCCTGTAATACTCTTTCCGCTCCCCGGTTCCCACAGACACCTGTTCGTGGAAAAGTCCCTGATAGCCATTGTTCTGGATGCAGACCTGAATCTGTCCGGAAAATTTCACGGATTCCGTTCCCGGGGGTTCCTCCAGAAAGGTATTGTCCACGGCAGTCTCCTCCGTTGGTTCTGCGGTTTCACACTCTACAGCATTGTCCGTTCCCTTATCCGCAAGAAAAGCTGTCTGTTCCCCCTCAGACAGCTTTTCTTCTTTCGTAGAATTCATCAGCAAAAACAGACTTCCCCAAACACCAACTACCACTTTCATGGCAACTATGCTTTTTGAAGAATGTCTCTTACTGATTTGTTTCAATGTTCCACTCCTGCTTTGGGGTCATCGCAAAATCTGTGACCAGTCGGTAATACCAATATATGTAACAAAAGATCCTTTCTACACAAAAGCAGCCCATTCTCAGGGCTGCTTTTTCATTTGTATGATTCCCCCAAAATGCCGGTTCCTATTTTTTGACTCCTAGCATTTTCTGCCAGGTGGGCGACCGCAACCGGTATTTCTGTCTTCCACTGCATTAGGAGGTTTCCCTCCGGAGGCCTGACATCCATACGGCAATATAGGAATCCCGTTTAAAGTAACTGTAGGTTCAAAAACATAGGAATTATCGAACATTTCAGGTTAGTCTTATTATATCCGATATGGGCGGAAAATACAACCCCGGCATAAAAAAAGAGTTGC
>CAKRNW010000108.1 GCA_934371505.1 uncultured Lachnospiraceae bacterium | reverse complement strand
TTTTGTATGTAAGGTGCCGCAAAAAAATCGGTACATTAAAGCTGTTTCCGGTGCAGGTGTGTCTTGTACCTATCATTAATGGTCTTGTTATGCAGGTATTTTTCAAGGAAAGTTCCATCACATGGACTTCTGTTGCGATTGCCATTGCCGGCATTATGACGGCACTGAAAAACGAATTGATTTTCATTGACCGTCTGACGGGGCTGTATAACCGTGTATATCTCACATTTTTGCAAGAAGAAGCACAAAAGAAAAAGAGTGAGCTGGTCGCAGGAATTATGCTCGACCTGAACGGTTTTAAACAAATCAATGATAACTATGGTCATTCCGAGGGTGATGCCGCCTTGATACTTGTGGCTGAACTGCTCAGAAAAGCATTCTGCGAATATGGTATTGTAACCAGATACGCAGGCGATGAGTTTGTTGTCATGTTACATACAACAGACAAACAGCTGATTACAGACCTGATTGCACGGGCAAAGGACATTTTCGAGGAAGAAAACAAAACAAACGACAAGCCATATCAGCTGTCTGCATCTATGGGATATGCCATTTCTGATTTGAGCAAGGAAACAATCGATGATTTTATGAATCGTATTGACAAGCTGATGTATCAGGATAAGCAGACATATTATGAGAAGAATGACCCTAAAGGAATAGAGTAAAAAGAGGCATGGGCGGCGCAATTTACGGTTTTGCAAATGTTACTATATTTGTCAAATTTTTACAAATTTCCCCTGTACATAGAAATTTCACTTGTAATCTGGCAGGATATCGGCTACACTTTATGCATTCCAATCTGATATGGAGGATAAGAAAGAGTATGAGAAAGAAATGGATTTTTACCGGAGCGGCATTTGCACTTGCAATGACCCTGATCGGATGCAGAGATAATGTGGCAGCCAGTATTCCGCAGCCAGGCAGCCAGGAGCAGACACAGATGATCCCTATGGAGGAGGCACAGGAAGCGGCGTTAAAAGCAGCTGATATTGAAGCGGCAGATGCAGACATTTCAGCCACGACCTTAAGTGAGGTAGCGGGAGTGGTCTGCTATAAGGTGGAATTTACTTCCGGAGAGTATGCCTACGCCTACACGATCAATGCAGAGACAGGAGCTGTTATGGAAATGAGCAGCCAGGAACAGAGTGCGCAGGCTTCCGGGACGCAGACGGAGGTAGCAGACTCCACTGTCCCTGCCACGGCACAGACCTCAGGTTCAGCCTCAGCCAAGGCACAGACCTCAGCCTCTGTACCGGCACAGAATGCAACAGGTACCGGAACCGTGGATGAAGCAGCAGCACAGAAGATCGCACTGGAGCATGCCGGAGTGAAGGCAGCGGACGCAACGATCACCAAGTCAAAGCTTGACTATGAAGACGGACGTCAGGTATATGACATTGAATGGTATGCAGGCGGTGCCAAGTATGACTATGAGATTGCGACAGACACCGGAGAGATCATCAGCTCCGCATATGAAGAAAAAACGATGGGAGCAGGCAGCAAGAACGTTACGGTCAGTGAGGCAGATGCAAAGAAAACAGCCCTTGACCGTGTAAGCGGTGCAACAGACAAGGATCTCTACGAATGGAAGCTTGATTATGATGACGGACGTCCGGAATATGAAGGAAAGATCATCTACGGTGGAACAGAATACGAATTCACGATTGATGCAACGACCGGAGTCGTAATGGAGTGGGATGTCGAGAAGCTCCGTTGAGACAGACAGGAGAAGTAACTGAGAACAAAGATTATCAATGACCAGTTAACAGATTTATTCTATAACTTGATCGAGATGGAAGACCGTATTGCGGCCAATGACCGGTATGCAGACTTAAACAGCGCAGCATCCAAAGCCCTCCGCTGATTGGCCAGCGGAGGAGATGTATTTGCCTCCTATGGATGTGTTGCAACAAATAGAACCCCCAATGTGCCGGGACCGCAGTGACTGGATATGACGCCACCGGCGCGGGTTTCCAGAATTTCCTGAAAGACACCTAAACTTTCCAGATAGGAGCGGACTGCATTTACAGTTTCTGCATCACAGCCTGAATGGGTGATAAATACCCGATCCGGTCTGGCATTTTTTAGAGCTTCTTCCATATCTTTTACATAGGAAAGGATAACAGAGGCTAATTTGCCACGGTATTTCCTGCTTGCATCCATAGCACCATTTTCCACCACAATTTTAGGGTGCAGTTTTAAGACACTGCCTGCCATTGCGGCAACGGCATTGCAACGGCCACCGCGATACAGATAGGTCAGGGTATCCACTATGAAACTGGCGCGAACCAGTGGCTTCAACTTTTCCATAGCTGTGGAAATCTCTGCAGCAGTTTTCCCCTCTTTAGCCATAATGGCAGCTTCTATCACAAGGTGCCCGATTCCGGTGGAGAGATTCGCAGAATCAATCACGGTGATCAGAGCAGATGCTTCTAATTCTTCCGCAGCAAGCCGCATCACGTTTCCGGAAGTCGACATGCTGGAAGAAATAGAAAAGCAGACGATTTCTTGCTTCCTCTCCACATAAGGACGGAAAAGTTCAATGGTTTCCGCCAGAGATGGTGCAGAGGTTTTGGGCGTTGTCCTGTGCTCATCGACCCATTTGAAAATCTGTTCCGGAGTAATCGTCTTTCCATCCTCAAATTCATCCTCACCCAAAAGAATATGGAGAGGCAGTATATCAATATCGTATTTTGCTACCAGTTCCGGTGAAAGGTCACAGGTACTGTCAGAAATAATCTTAACCATGGGAATACCTCATTTCTTTTTGCTTTCTATGTTTTCTATTATTTCTATTATAAAGAAAAATTTGTTTTTTGTCACGGGAAACAATGCGATAACAGGAATGAAATGAGGAATGCCGCAGTGGAAGGGGGAGAGTGTTGTAGGAAAGCGTTAGATTTCCTATATAGATAGCAGACTCCGTTTGTGCTATAATCGTCTTGCTGATATGTGACAATAAAGGAAAACGAGGACAGGACAATGAACATCTACCTTGTAAGACACGGTGAGACAGACTGGAACCGGGCGACAAAGCTCCAGGGACAGGTTGACATTGATATTAACGAAAACGGCGTAGCCCAGGCGGAGAAGGCGGCAAAACGATTGGAGCAGATACCCTTTGAACGGGCATTCTGCTCCCCTTTGATTCGAGCCAGGCACACCGCCCGAATTTTAATCGGAAAGCGGAATATTCAACTGACTGCTGACGAGCGCCTGAAAGAGATCAATTTCGGAAAGTGGGAAGGGATGCGATACCGGGAGACGATGGAAGACTCCAACAGTCCCATTTATAATTTCTTCAAACATCCAGGAGACTACGCACCGGGAGAGGACGCAGAATCCCTTGAGAAACTGTATGCCAGAACCGGGGAATTTGTAAGAGAGGTGCTTCTTCCTTTGGAAAGGAAGTATGAAACCCTGCTGGTGGTCGCCCACGGTGCCTTGAACCGCAGCATTTTAAATCCCATCGCCGGTGTGCCCGTCAGTGATTTCTGGCACTTCCATATGGGAAACTGTGCCACTGCCGTCATCGAATGTAAAGCTGGGAACCTGAAACTTCTCGATTATGTGGATGAAGAACCATAGGCATTAGAAAAATTCCGGGATAGGCGAAACAAGATTGCCTGCCTGTGCAGATAGGTGTATAAGTACGATTAAAAAAAGTTTTTAATTGCAGTGCATTTTATGAGCCGTCCTATGTGGTCGCAGTCCACAGATTCCCAGGTCGTGAAAACGGAACAGAAAACCATATTGACATCCCACCCCGATTTTACTATAATCGACCCATAAAACCCTTCAGGGTGTGGATTTTTCAATGTTGCTTTTGCAGGGCAGCTCCTTTTCAGCGTGATAGCAAGATGCTGTCACGCAGCGTACATTTAAGGAGAATATGCCGCTGCAGAGGGGCATATTTTCGCCACATAGTCATTACGGCTGTGTGGTATTTTTTTGCTCTGCGTGGAAACGCACTGCGGAGGAAAGGAATGGTATCGTTAAAATGATCCACCGCAGCATTTCAAAGAGGAGGAAACAAAGCAATATGGACCAGACATTTATGAAAGAAAAGAAAATATTCCCGCTGGTGCTATCTATGGCGCTGCCCATGGTGTTATCCATGGCATTCAATTCCCTGTATAACATTGTGGACAGCTACTTTGTGGCAAAGCTCAGCGAGGACGCCATGACTGCCTTATCCCTGGTGTTCCCGGCACAGAACCTGATGACCTCCATTGGCGTGGGCTTCGGTGTGGGCATGAATGCCATGATTGCCTTTTATCTGGGGGCAGGACAGAAGGAAAAAGCAGATCAGGCAGCGACCCAGGGACTGGCACTGAGTGCAGTACACGGAATCCTGCTGATGCTGTTGAGTATTCTTGTCATGCCCGCCTTTCTGGGTGCCTTTACCCAGAATGCAAACGTGATTCAGCTGGGGGTAGATTATGCCAACATCGTCTTTGTATTTGCCGTGGCAGTCACCCTTGGCATTGCCTACGAGAAAATTTTCCAGGCAGTGGGCAGAATGAAGGAAACCATGTTCTGCATGGTGGTGGGCTTTGTGACCAATATTGTATTAGACCCTTTGTTAATCTTCGGCATCGGCTTTTTCCCCAGAATGGGAATCAGGGGTGCCGCAGTCGCAACAGGAGCAGGACAGGTGCTGACCCTTCTTGCCTATGTGATTTTAGACCGGACAAACCCCTTGCCGGTGGCGGTCAGCCGGAAAAGCCTGGGAGTCAGCAGGGACATCTGGGGCAAGATGTACGGCATCGGCATCCCTGCTACCCTGAATATGGCATTGCCCTCCCTGTTGATTTCTGCCTTAAACGGAATTCTCTCCGGTTTTTCCCAGACCTATGTGCTGGTGTTGGGCGTGTACTATAAATTACAGACCTTTATTTATCTGCCTGCCAACGGCATCATCCAGGGCATCCGTCCCTTGATCGGCTACAACTACGGTGCTGGGGAAAAGAGGCGGGTGGAAAAAATCTACCGGTTGACACTGGCACTGACCATGGGAATCATGGCACTGGGAACGGTGTGCTGCTGGTTACTTCCGGCGCAGCTTATCGGACTTTTCACAGAGAATCCCGATACCATCGCCATTGGTGTCACCGCTTTGCATGTCATTAGCTTAGGTTTTGTAGTATCTGCAGTATCTGTCACCTGTGCAGGGGCATTGGAGGCGTTGGGGGAGGGGATGCCTTCTCTGGTGGTTTCCCTCATGCGTTATGCGGTGGTGATTATTCCCGCAGCCTATCTGTTAAGCCGTGAGGTGGGCGTTACCGGTGTCTGGTGGGCGTTTGTCATCACAGAAATTACCGCTGCCATGATATCCTTTTTCCTCTACCGCCATATCTGGAAAAGGGTTTATCAGAAAACAAAGGCTTGAATCCCCCACTTGAAAATACCCTTGTTTCAGTGTAAAATAAATGGGATTAAAAAATGAGGAGCAAAATTATGGCACTGACGAAGAAACCTGTCACCGGAATGAAGGATGTAATGCCGGCAGAAATGCAGATTCGGGATTATGTAATCCGTGTGATTAAAGAAACCTATGCGAAGTTCGGATTCACTTCCATGGAGACTCCCTGTGTGGAGCACATTGAGAATCTGACCAGCAAGCAGGGTGGAGACAACGAGAAACTGATTTTTAAGATTTTAAAGCGTGGAGAGAAGTTAAATCTGGAGACAGCCCAGACAGAGGCAGATTTGGTTGATGGAGGCTTACGCTACGATTTGACAGTTCCGCTAGTACGGTATTATTCCAATCATGCCAACGAACTGCCCTCACCCTTTAAAGCATTGCAGATTGGCAACGTATGGCGTGCAGACCGTCCCCAGAAAGGACGCTACCGCCAGTTCATGCAGTGTGATATTGATATTTTGGGAGAACCCTCCAACCTGGCGGAGATTGAGCTGATTCTGGCGACCACCACCACGTTGGGCAAGCTGGGATTCCATGATTTTCAGATTAAAATCAACGACCGCCGTATGTTAAAGGCAATGGCTGCCTACAGCGGTTTCCCGGAGGAGCAGTATGATAGCGTATTCATCACGCTGGATAAGATGGACAAGATCGGCATGGATGGCGTGGCAGCCGAGTTAAAGGAAAACGGCTTTGCCCAGGAATCCATTGACAAATATCTGTCACTGTTTCACGGTGTAGAGGCAGCAGAGGACGGCGTGGCATATCTCATCGATGTGCTGGGCGGGTATCTGGACGAGGCAGTTGCCAATAACTTAAAAGAAATCCGTGCATCCGTGGGTGCGGTGAAGTCCTCCGACTTTGAACTGGTCTTTGACCCCACCTTAGTCCGTGGCATGAGTTATTACACCGGCACGATTTTTGAGATTGCCATGCCCCAGCTGGGCATTGCCTGCGGCGGTGGTGGACGCTACGATAAGATGGTAGGCAGATTTACCGGCAATGATGTTCCTGCCTGTGGTTTCTCCATCGGCTTTGAGCGCATTATTCTCCTTCTCATGGAGAGCGGTTTCCAGGTGCCCGGCATCGCCGACAGAAAGGTTTACTTACTGGAAAAAGGCTTATCCACCCAGCAGATGTGTGAGGTGATTGCGAAGGCACAGACGGAGCGTGAGGAAGGGAAACAGATTCTCATCGTCCGCATGAATAAAAACAAAAAGTTCCAGAAGGAACAGCTGGAGGCAAACGGTTACCACCAGTTTGAAGAAATCTATAAAAATCCGCTGAAATAAGCGTGGGAGGCAGATAAATGGCAGAGTCAATGCAGGGTTTAAAGAGAACCCACAGATGTACCGAGGTTTCCATCGCCAATGAGGGACAGAAAGTTACCGTCATGGGATGGGTACAGAAACAGAGAAATAAGGGCGGAATCGTGTTCGTGGATTTAAGAGACCGTTCCGGCATTTTACAGATTATTTTTGAAGAGAGTGACTGCGGAGCAGAGAACTTTGCAAAGGCGGAAAAGCTTAGAAGTGAGTATGTTATCGCTGTGGTAGGTACGGTAACCAGACGTTCCGGCGCCACCAATGAGAACTTAAAGACCGGGGATATCGAAGTGAGAGCGGAGAGCATCCGGATTCTGGC
>CAKRNW010000107.1 GCA_934371505.1 uncultured Lachnospiraceae bacterium | reverse complement strand
AAAAATATTTTGCTCTATTCGTGAAAGCTCCTAAAATCGGGCAATCAACCTTTCTTCAGCCCATTTTTCAAAGACAAGCAGATAGTTATTTTCATACATCCAACGCAAAAATTTATTTTCCTGCATCCACTGGTTCAGCTGGCTTCCCACGTTTCCCATTGCATAATGAAGAAGAAGCGCATCCAATAACCATAAAAGAATCATCACCTCCAGTATTCCAAGAATCATCCCCAGTAATTTATCAACTCCTTTGATTACCGGAAGCCTGGATAGCATTTTGGCCGGAAGGAGCACCGTTCTGATGACTCCCCAGACCAACAGTACAATCACCAGTAAAATCAGACAGATCAGTACATCTATCTGATTTGCCGCTTTATGAAAGCGGATCATCATTTCCACCAGCACAAAAACCAGTCCCAATGTGACCCAGCCGATAAATTTCTGAATTCCTTTCACCAATCCGGACCGATACCCTAGTATAATCTGTGCCGGTACGAGGATAAGTAAAACGATTACTATCATATTCATATTCATATGTATGTTTCTCTTTTCCTGTTTTTACTTCAATTGCACCACATCGATGGAATCCTGTGTCACCACCGTGTATTTATAGGCGGATGATGTGGGAATCATAAGATTAATCATCTTTTCATAATTGCCGGAGTACTTTTGTATTCCGTCCATACTATAGATCAGACATTCATCTTTTCCATATAATACAATGGATTCTTTATCCATCAGGATGTTCTGGCTTTCCATATCATAGGTGAGGGTAAGCTTTTTATTTCCATCCGGACTATACACATCCATCTGGTATTTCGTTTCGCCGCTCTGATTCAGATACACCAGTGCCACGTAACGTTCATTATAATATACCGCCTGGACTTCCTTATCAAACAAAACCTCTGCCGCACTGACCGGTTTCTGGGCTCCGGAATAAAACATCAGCCGTCCGTCCGCCACGGCAAAAGCAAGTGTATCGTTCATAAACTGCACATAGGGTACCACACTGTCTGCATAGTCATATCCACTCACGTAATTATCAATAGCATCCTGCCCTACCTCGCCGAAATTATAAAAGGCAACACTGGATTTGATCTTTCCGCTGTCTGCATATAAATAGGATACCTGTAATAATTTTCCATTGGGAGACAGACTGGCTGCAACGGGATAGCCGCTGTTTTTCATGGTTGTTTTCATTTTGGCAATCAGCTCTCCCTGGGAATCATAAAGGTAAATCCAGGTAATACCTGCTTCCTCCAGAATCGTGGCAACCTCCCCGTTTCCTGCTATACTGAAGTTGGTGATGGGCATGTTGGTATCGATTTCTCCCATGATTCCCGAGGTATTCATAGCATAGATTTTCCGTCCGTTGTAGTCGCCGACTCCTACAACATTTCCGCAGGTCCGTACCATGGGATTTTGCATCTCATACGCCTGGTTCCATACATCTTTTCCTTTGGAGTCCGTACACTTGATTCCATCGTTGGAATACAGCAGCAATTTATCTGAAAACGCCAGTGTACTTACTCCACCGGCAATTTTCAGGGGTTCACTGGTAAGCCGGTTATATGTTGTATAGACTTTATTTCTGGTCTGCGTAACAATCATAACGCCCACCACGGCAATGCATAGCACTGTCACGAGAATTTTAAAAGCATTTCCCCGTCGATGTTTTGCGATTGCTTTTTCATAATCGGAGGATTCTTTGTTTTCCCCCGGTTTTACAAGTCTCAAATTTGGTGCCATGGTATCCTCATTTCAGTTCTGTGGCCTGCATCCATGCATCACTCCACGCATTTCCCCACGCATACATTTTCTCATAGCTGTTAATGGTGGTAACTCCCTGTAATAGTATCACAATTGCCAGCAGAAATGCAACGACCTTACCCAGTTCCCTCACAGGCATGCCTGGTTTCCTCTGATGGAAGCCGCTCTTCCTCTTTCGTGGAATATTTCCCGGTTTCCGCACCGGAGGTACATATTCCTGTAAATAAATCATGGTGAACTCCTATAAAATCAAAAGAGCGGAAATTCCTGCCGATCCGCTCTTTTGTAACATCGCTATTTACTTTCTGTTATAGAATCAGACAAACTGAAAAATCGTAGTGGTTTCGTAAGGTCTGTCCGGTCCGAAGATGCAGGAAGGGAAATCCGGCTTATTCACGCTATCCGGATAAAACTGGGTCTCCAGGCACAGACCGGAACGTTTCTGATAAAGAACACCATTTTTTCCCGTATGGGGTGTAATGAAATTACCTGCATAAAACTGTACACCCGGCAGATCTGTGGACACCTCCATGGTCACCCCACCATCCGGTGCTTCCACCACTGCTACCTTCCGCACACCGGTTCCATAGTCATTCAGTGCCCAGTTATGGTCATAACCGCCGGCAAAATTCAGTTGGTCGTAATCGGAGTCTATTCGCTCTCCCACCACCTGCATTGTGGTAAAGTCCATCGGTGTACCCGCTACCGGCAAAATTTGTCCTGTGGGAATGGATTCCTGATCCGCACGGGTAAAGTAGTCTGCTGCCAATTGCAGTTTGTGGGACTCAATGGTTCCCTGACCTTGTCCCATCAGGTTAAAATACGAATGATTGGTCATGTTTACAGGGCAATCCGCGTCACTGGTTACACGGTACCGGATCTCCAGTCCATTCTCCCGGGTCAAAGCATAGGTAACCGCACAATGTTTATTCCCCGGAAAGCCCATATCGCCATCCGGACTGTCCAGTGTAAAGGTGACGCAGTCATCTCCCGGCTGTGCCGTCCACATCCGTTTATGGAAGCCGGATACGGAATCCGAATGGAGATTATTTTTCCCGTCATTCACCAGTAGCTGATAGGTCTTTCCATGCAGGGTAAACTTCGCATTTCCCGTCCGGTTCGCCACCGGTCCGATTACGGCTCCAAAGAAAGGCATATTTACTTCATATTCCTGTACACTATCATATCCCAGGACAACATCCCGCAGTTTTCCGGAGTGATCCGGCACTTCCAGTTTAACCAGCAGGGCTCCAAAATCTGACACGGCAGCCCGCATACCGGATGCATTTTCCAGGACATAAAGGGATACCTTATGTCCATCTCCGGTCATTCCAAATTCCTGTTGTATAACGCTCATAAGATTCCTCCCGCATCTATAATTCCACACGTCCCTCCAGGGCGCGCAGCAAAGTTACTTCGTCAATATATTCCAGATCTCCACCCACAGGTACTCCGCTGGCAATTCTGGTCACCCGTACTCCGGTGGGTTTGATCAGTTTACTGATGTACATGGCTGTCGTCTCTCCCTCCAGACTGGAATTTGTGGCAATAATCACTTCCTCCACATCACCCTGCAGGCGTGCCACCAGTTCCTTCAGCTTGATATCTGACGGTCCGATTCCCAACATAGGAGAAATGGCTCCATGAAGCACATGATAAACGCCCTCGTATTTGCCGGTTTTTTCATAAGCCGCCAAATCTCTTGTGTTCTCCACCACCATAATCTGTTTTTTGTTTCGTTTGGGATTGGCACACACGGGACAGATATCATTATCCGTCAGGGTATAGCATTCCTTGCAATAGCGCACATTTGCCTTTGCATCCAGAATGGTGTTTGCCAGCCGTTCCACCCGATCCTTTGGCATGTTGATCAGATGAAACGCCAGTCTCTGGGCAGATTTGGGTCCGATTCCCGGCAATGCTGCCAGTTCATCAATCAGTCGATTGATATGTCCACTGTAAAGCTCCATTAGAAAGGCAGTCCTCCCAGACCTCCGGTCATTTTGTTCATCAGATCAGCGTTGGCTGATTCTGCCATCCGTAATGCCTCATTGGTTGCTGCCACGATTAAATCCTGCAGCATCTCGATGTCCTCCGGATCAACGACTTCTTCCGAAAGAGTTACTCTGAGTACTTCCTTTTTGCCGGATACCGTCACTTCCACTGCACCACCGCCAGCTTTGGCCGTAAATTCCTTCGTCTCCAGTTCTTTCTGATTCTCTTCCATCTGACGCTGCATGCGCTGTGCCTGCTTCATCAGATTATTCATATTGCCCGGCATTGCTCCTGCCGGAAATCCTCCACGTTTTGCCATGATTAAGTCCTCCTGTTTACTTTCGTTTAAAATGGCTCCGGTTCTTCTTCCCCGTCGTCCTGCTCTATCTCCATCTGAATCAGTTGGTTCAAATCCGGAAAGCTGGTATCAAAATCCTGTCTGCTGCCAATGGCCTGATAGGTGATTGCCACTTCTTTACCGATCATCTGAGAAACCGTCTGCTGTAAGGTCTGTCGGTTCTCTTCACTTTTTATAAAGTAATCCGAAGCCACACCATCTTCTAATACTACCAGAAGAGACCCATCTGCCGCAAGAGACAACTTGGCCGCCTTCAAATAGGATTTCATGGGGTAAGCGGTGTCGCCCACCACTTCAGGCCAGCGCTGAACCAGTTGCCGGACATCCTCCGGAATAGCCTTTGGCAGTTCCGGTTTCGCCGGTTTCGCACTTCCTGCATTCGGCATTGCGCCTCCGGGAGCTGCTGTCTGTACCACCACACCTTTTTCTATTTTTTCTTCTAGATTGCGAATACGATCAAGTAAGGCATCCGTCTGTACCTCCATCTGAGGTCTGCACAGCTTGATCAATGCAATCTCAATAAGAATCCGTTTCTGTGCTGCATAGCGGATTTGACCCGATAAATCAGAAAAAATACGAATGTAACGGATAATCAAAGGGGCATCCAGCATTGCTGCTTCTTCTTTCAGTCTGATAAGATTGTCCGAAGAAACATCGATGACATCCTCCATATCATCCGAGGTCTGAACCAGTAATAGATTGCGCAGATACCAGGTAAATTCCGACACAAACTGCATCAGTTCCCGTCCCTGCATCACAATTTCTTCTAATAAATTGATACATCCGGTGACATTTCTGTCCAGAATCAGGCGAAGCAGCCGGCTGAACACTTCCGTATCCACTGCCCCCAGCACATCCAGAGCTTTGTCATAGGTCAGCTCCTCTCCGAAGTGAAAAGCGATACATTGATCCAAGAGACTCAGGGCATCACGCATGGAGCCATCTGCGGTTTTGGCAATATAACGCAGAGCCTTGTCCTCCACCTGTACCTTTTCTTCCACCATCAGTTCCTGTAGTCTGGCTGTGATGGTATCAATGGAAATCCGTTTAAAATCATAGCGCTGACACCTGGACAAAATCGTAATCGGTATCTTATGTACCTCTGTGGTTGCCAGAATAAAGATGACATAAGAAGGCGGCTCCTCCAATGTCTTTAACAGTGCATTAAATGCTCCTATAGAAAGCATATGCACCTCATCGATGATATAAACCTTGTATTTGCCCTCTGCCGGAGAATAGGAGACCTCATCTACAATCTCACGGATACTGTCCACGCCGTTATTGGATGCCGCATCAATTTCGATGACATTCATGCTGGAGCCGCCTGCAATCGCTTTGCAGGCAGGGCACTCTCCACAGGGACTTCCGTCCACCGGATGTTCACAGTTTACCGCTCTTGCAAAAATTTTGGCAATCGTGGTTTTACCTGTTCCGCGAGTGCCGCAGAACAGGTAAGCATGTCCGATCCTTCCGGAATTTATTTGGTTTTTCAGGGTGGTCACAATGTGATCCTGCCCCTTCACATCCTCAAAACAGTTGGGGCGGAACTTACGATATAATGCTGTATATGACATGAACTAATCACCGAAGCTGATTCCAAGCAGTTTTGCTTCCTTGATGATGGAAGACTCGGGATCTACCATCTTTAATTTACCAGCCACATCCTCCAATGAAACTTTAACAATCTCACGGTTCTTATAGCCTACCATGAAGCCATATTCTCCTTTTAAGATCAGATTGCCTGCCTCTGCACCCAGCCGGCTTGCGAATACACGGTCATAAGGGCAGGGACTTCCACCACGCTGGGTATGTCCGGGAACAGTGACGCGGACTTCCTGTCCGGTCAGCTTCTGAATCTGGGCTGCTATCTCGTAAGATACAGAGGGGAACTGATAATTCTCCAGTTTCTTTTTGTATTCCTTCTTGGAAAGCTTTGCATCATCCTTGGAAATGGCACCCTCCGCCACTGCCAGAATGGTAAACCGGCTTCCTCGTTCGGTCCGTTTCTTAATTGCTTCTACTACCTTATTGATATCATAGGGGATCTCCGGAAGCAGGATAATATCTGCCCCGCCTGCTATGCCGGCATTTAAGGTAAGCCAGCCTACCTTATGACCCATGACTTCCACGATGAATACCCTGCCATGAGAGGATGCTGTGGTATGGATGCAGTCGATGCACTGTGTGGCAATATCCACTGCACTCTGAAATCCAAAAGTCATATCCGTTCCCCAAAGATCATTATCAATGGTTTTCGGAAGGGTAACAATATTTAAGCCTTCCTTTCGGAGAAGATTAGCGGTCTTATGGGTGCCGTTTCCTCCCAGAACCACCAGACAGTCCAATTTCAGCTTATGATAGTTCTGTTTCATGGCTTCCACCTTGTCGATGCCGTTCTCCCCGGGTTCGCGAATTAATTTGAAGGGAGTGCGGGAGCTTCCAAGAATGGTGCCACCCTTGGTCAGGATTCCCGAAAAGTCTGCAGAGGTCAGCATACGGAAATTACCGTAAATCAGTCCTCGATAACCATCCAAAAAGCCATAGATCTCCACTTCCTCGTCTGCATTTGCCAGAGTCTTTACTACGCCGCGCATTGCAGCATTCAGTGCCTGACAGTCACCACCGCTTGTCAACATTCCAATTCGTCTCATAGCCGCTCCTCCATTTTGTAATTTGTATACCATTATCTGTTTTTATTTTTCCATAAATTCTAAAAATAATTATAGTATAGGAGCGGAAATATCACAATCTTTTTTTCCGTTGGGCACGGCTTGACGAAGTATCCGTTATCCCTTATAATTAAACTTCGTAAGTTCATATTTGGAGACGTATCGAAGCGGTCATAACGGGGCGCACTCGAAATGCGTTTGCCCTCCGGGGCACGAGGGTTCGAATCCCTCCGTCTCCGTCAGAGCCTGCAGTGGTGATTCCACTGCAGGTTTTTCTTTATGCCAGCTGTTCCTCTTTCTCAGGGCGGTTGAACATACCGTTCATGGCGTTTGCCGAAGCCTCCTGTGCCGAGTAGTCGAGATGTGCATAGATGTCTGCCGGGGTGGAGAAGGTACTGTACCCCAGCCAGATTTTGCTTATTTGAAAAAGATACCTGTGCTTCTCCGTTTCGAAATCGGCTCATTGAGAGTGCCGGAAAATTCCATGCATGAGAACTGCCGACCGCTTGCGTCCTATTTTTCAAACAGGTACAGCAGGTATCCGTAGCCCTCGGCCTCCATT
>CAKRNW010000106.1 GCA_934371505.1 uncultured Lachnospiraceae bacterium | reverse complement strand
TTGCTTTTTTTCCCCGTGTATGCTAACATTGACAAGATATGGAACGGAAAGAAAAACAGGATAGGAGGCATATCCGTTGATCAAAACTTTCTCCCTTACGGATATCGGGAAAAAACGAAAACTGAATCAGGATTTTGTATATACATCCGAACGCCCGGTGGGAAATCTGCCGAACGTTTTTATTGTTGCGGATGGAATGGGAGGTCACAAGGCAGGAGATATTGCTTCCAGATGTACGGTGGAAACCATTGTGGAGGAAATCGGCAAGTGCCAGGAAACGGATCCGGTGAGAATCCTCCGTATGGCCATTGAGAAGGCCAATGAAAAGGTACGCCTTCTTGCCAGCGAGGATGAGAACTTTGCCGGGATGGGAACCACCGTGGTGGTGGCTACCTGCAAAGGCAGAGAATTGCTGGTTGCCAACGTAGGTGACAGCCGACTCTATGTGGTGGGTCGGCAGATCCGGCAGATTACCAGGGATCATTCCCTGGTGGAGGAGATGGTGAGACTGGGAGGCATTGACAGGGAAACTGCCAGAAACCACCCGGACAAAAACATTATCACCCGTGCCATCGGTGCGACTCCTTCCGTGGATGTGGATTTCTTTCACGTGGAATTACAGGAAGATGAACTGATACTAATGTGCTCAGACGGGCTGACCAATATGCTGGAGGATGAGGAAATCCGCATGATTCTCCACGGACAGAGGGATATTGTGGAGAAGGCAGAGGAATTGGTAAAAGCAGCCAACAATAACGGTGGAAAGGACAATATCGCTGTGATATTGATCGAGCCTGCCGCAGACGAGGTGGAACATGATTAAGGTCGGTATGATCATCGGAGATCGGTATGAAATCATAGAGAAAATCGGCACAGGCGGAATGTCGGATGTATATAAGGCAAAGTGTCATAAACTGAACCGCTTTGTGGCAATTAAAGTCTTAAAGCAGGAATTCAGCGAGAATGCCAATTTTGTATCCAAATTCAGGGTAGAGGCACAGGCTGCAGCCGGACTGATGCACCCCAACATCGTAAACGTGTACGATGTGGGAGAGGAAAACGGCATCTACTACATCGTCATGGAGCTGGTAGAGGGAATCACCCTCAAGAAATACATTGAGAAAAAAGCCCGCATTTCTGTGAAGGAGGCAATCAGTATTGCCATCCAGGTTTCCATGGGAATTGAGGCAGCGCATAATAATCATATTATTCACCGGGACATCAAGCCTCAGAATATTATCATTTCCAAAGAAGGAAAAGTGAAGGTGACAGACTTTGGAATTGCCAAGGCTGCCACCAGTAATACCATCACCTCCAATGTGATGGGATCTGTGCATTATACTTCCCCGGAGCAGGCGCGGGGGGGGTATTCCGATGAGCGAAGTGACATTTATTCCTTAGGAATTACCCTGTTTGAAATGCTTACCGGCAGAGTGCCCTTTAACGGAGAAACGACGGTAGCCATCGCCATTAAACACATTCAGGAGCCTTTGCCTTCACCCAGGGAATTTGTATCTGAGATCCCAGTCAGCGTGGAGCAGATTGTGTTTAAGTGCTGCCAGAAAAGCCCGGATCGTCGGTATCAAACGATTGCAGAGTTGATTGAGGATCTGAAGAAATCCCTCACGAATCCTGATGAAGATTTTGTCAAAATGGTGGATCCGGATGAGGAGGCAAGTACCCGAACCATTACCGATTCGGAGATGAGCCAGATCAAACGTCAGTCCAAACAGCATGACAGTGAGGCATCCCTGCGGTTAAAGAAGGATGTGGAACAGCAGGAAAAGAGCAAGAGTAAAAATAAAGGCAAAGCGGAAGAGGAAGAGGAGGAAGAGTTTGATCCGGAATATGATCCGAAAATGGAACGGGTGACTACGATCCTTACAATAGTTGCCGCCATTATTATTGGTTGTATTATCTTTTTCCTGGTGGGAAAGACAATCGGTGTTTTTCCTTTCGGAGGGGCTGGAAATGAAGCTTCCGAGAGTGCAAGTGCAATGGTGCTGATGCCGGATGTGGAAGGCTCTACCTTAAATGATGCAAAGCTTGCGCTGACGAAGGTGGGATTAATTCCCGAGATCCAGTATGTTAATTCCGATCAATACCCAGCCGACACGGTGATCAGTGCGGATGTGAAAGTCGGCGAAAGTGTGGCAAGCGGAAACCGTGTGGTATTGACGGTCAGCTCCGGAAACGAAGGGATCAGTGTGCCTTCTGTAGTGGGCAAGACTTATGAAGAGGGAGAAACCGAGTTAAAGAAAGCCGGTTTTACTGTAACGAAAACAGAAGAGTATGCGGCTGAGGTGAAGGCTGGAAAAATCATCAGTCAGTCACCGGAGGCAGGGCAGAGTGTACCTGAAGGTTCTGCCATTACCCTTCATGTAAGCCTTGGCACAGAGGATAATAAAGTACAAGTTCCCAATCTTTTAGGCAAAGAAGAGGATGAAGCAATGGCAGTTCTCACGGAACTGGGACTGGTACTGGGCAATGTGGAGTATGTGGAGAGTACCCAGTATCCGGAGAATCAAATCTGCTATCAGAGCTATACAGTGGATAGTTATGTGGATGCAGGAACATTGATTGATGTAAAGATTTCCTTAGGTGAGGCAGCTGCTACCTACTCTTACAGCGGAACCATTCAGGGACCGACCCTGGAGGAAGATCCGGGATTTAAGAGTGGCACCAGTGTACAGGTAACCATCATCGCCTCCAACGGAACGGTGCTGATGGATATGGCTACAACCTCTTTCCCCTTCTCTGTCAACTACAGTGGAATCCGCTCGGAAACAGGAAAAGTAACTTTCCATTATTTCTCTACAGCGGAGGATGGAAGTGATGTGGAGAAGACCATAGAGCGTCCCATCACCTTTACAAAGGAAAATTAGAATGACAGGAAAGATTGTGAAGGGCATCGCCGGTTTCTACTATGTAGACACCGGTGATGTTGTCTATGAATGTAAAGCAAAAGGAATCTTCCGGAAAGACCAGAAAAAGCCTCTGGTGGGAGACAATGTGGAACTGGAAATCCTGGATGAGACAGAGCACAAGGGAAATATCATCCGGATTTTACCAAGAAATAATGCCCTCATCCGTCCTGCAGTGGCAAATGTCGACCAGGCACTGGTAATTTTTGCCTTTACCAGACCCAGAATTAACTACAATCTGTTGGACAGGTTTCTCATCCAGATGGAGCGGCAGCAGTTACCCTGCGTTCTGGTGTTTAACAAAATGGACATTGCCGGGGAAGAGGAAAAGCAGCAGATTCGTGAAGTCTACGCAGCAAGCGGCTATCCCATTTACTTTGTCAGTGCCAAAAGTGGAGAGGGCATGACAGAACTGGCGGCATGTCTGAAAGATAAAACTTCCACCGTGGCAGGTCCCAGCGGTGTGGGTAAATCTTCCCTGGTGAACCGTCTGCAAAAAGAGGTTTCCATGGAAACCGGGGAAATCAGCAAAAAGATTGAGAGGGGCAGACAGACCACCCGTCACACCCAGTTGATCCCCTTAGAGGAGGGAGGATTTATTCTGGATACGCCAGGCTTTAGTTCCATTGAATTATACGATTTGGAAAAAGAGGATGTGTGGAAATTTTATCCGGAATTTCAGCCCTATGAGAAGTATTGCCGGTTTGCGGGCTGCGCACATATCAACGAGCCGGACTGCGGTATCAAACAGGCTCTGGAGAAAGGTAAAATCAGCCGGATCCGTTACGAAAACTACGCCCAGATTTATGATGAGAGGAAAAATGTCAGAAAGTATTAAGCCCAGCCACAAAAACAGAAAAAAGAAAGCTGTCCTTCTGGTGCTTGTGCTGCTTCTTGTACTTGGTGCAGGTGGTTTTGTGCTGTCAAAAAGTCCCAGGGTGCGGCTGCTCTTATCTGTGGTACACTTTTCAGAGACGACCCTGAAAAGTCCGGAATACCTGTTATACAACATCGACATCATGGAACTGTTCCGGGATTATGGAAATGGAGATGTGCAGATTAGCGGAAAGGCGGGACTGGTAAATATTGACGGGGTGGCAGCATCCATTTCCGTGGATTTAGATGCTGCCCGATCTTTTAACCAGCGGCGGATGGCAATGGATTCCACCTTAAAGGTGCTGGCTGCAACCGCCGGAGATATTCAGCTTTACGGAGAGGATGAAACGGTTTATCTGGTGGCACCTCTTTTAGGAGATTTCGGCTATGCCTTTCCCACAGGAATTGACTTGTTTATGAAGATGCCGGAACTGACCTCGGACATCAACCGGAAGTGGTTCCACGACAACAGTGCCAATATTGTGCAGTTGATGACCCAGATTTCCATGGAGGACACGAGAGAGGTTCTGGAGGATGCGGATGGCACGAAAAGTGAGAAATTCGTGGTGACCATTCCCGAAGGCTGCGGGCATTTTATATGGGAACTGTTAGGCATGGAAGATCCGGACTACGATGTGGTGGTGTCCGCGTATCTCACAGAGAGAAATCACCTGCGCCGCATGGAAATGGACATGTCCGATGTGATTGAAGGAATGAGCATGGCTATTGACGGGGAAAATGTGGGTACCTGTGTGATGACCTACCAACTTCCCGATGAGGAACAGGCACAGCTTACCCTGGTGCGCAACCCTCGGAGCAAACGATGGATTGACATGACGGGAACCTATGCCGCCAATACCGGGGAAACCTACACCATCACGGCACAGATTACCTGGGAGGAGGAAGCAAAAGGCTTTGCTATGGATTTGAAAAAGCTGGTCTTTAGCCGAGAAGAGGAGACATTGGCAGAAGGGTACTTTAAGGGAGATGTGGTGCCGGCAAAGAAACTGCCGGATGTCTTTGGCGGACAGGCGGCATATCTCTACAGTCTGGAAGAATTGGACTGGCGGGAAATCCGGGAGGACACCAGCAGCTTTGTACAGCGGGTACTGGATAAACTCTAAGATAAATTTTTGTCCAAAGGTTAGTTAAAACTAATTTCGTGGTCTATGCTTTACATATGCGGAAGTTGGATAGGAAACTGGTAAAATAAAAGATAAGAGCATCTTTTTCTGCAATAATTGCATCCTTTTCTTTCAGCTCCTTCGTTTGTTTTGCAAGGGTTCGCCCGATTCCACGCATGCGCCGGTAATAGTCCTCCCGTGCCTCGCTATCTGGTATGCTTTATCCTCTTCGATAGAAAGGTTTATCTGGGTTAAGTTTACCACGGATAATCGTAGCTTGTCACTCTATAATTCCATTTTACTTCTCTCCAAAACTATGCTATACTTGCCCTAGGTTTTGACAAGAAAGGAGCGCACGATGAGCTGGAAAACAACGAATCTTCACCTCATGAAAGGTAACTTTTTAGCTGTTTACGGGGATAGTGCGCTCTTTTTTCGGTAAATAGCTTAGAATTTCACCAATAAGACCGCTATCTCCTTATCAAGTTTCTGATGGAAATTGAAAGGAGATTTTTTTATGCAAAAATTGAATAGTGAGAAACAGATGAAGAGGTTGTACGCCATGACCACTGTGGGATATTTTAATATTGCGGGAGCGTCCTGGGTGGCGCTTCTGGCAATGCGGGGAGTTTCTCTGTTGGAAATCGGTGTGTTGGAAAGCATCTTCCATGTGGTGAGTTTTTGCTTCGAGATTCCCTCCGGCGTGGTTGCCGATGTGTTTGGGCGAAAGAAAACTCTGATAGCGGGACAGATGGTTTCCCTGCTATCTGACCTATTGATGATTTTGTCCGATGGATTCTGTACAACGGCACTTGCCATTGGATGCAGTGCCATCAGCTACAACCTGGCATCCGGCACAAGGGAGGCTCTGGCTTACGACAGTCTGAAACAGGACGGACGAGAGAAAGATTATAACCAGTTTGTATCTAAAGAAATGATGCTCTACCGCATTACCAATTCCACGGCAACTCTATGCGCGGGACTGGCACTTGTGTTGGGGTATCGAAAAGCCTATCTGCTGGACTGCCTGTTTGGACTGGGAGCCATACTGATAGGACTGGGACTTTATGAAATACAGCCGGAAATGGCGGAAAAACAGGCAAGGGAACGGCTGGTAAATGTGCTTACGGAAAGCTGGAAATTCTTAAAAGAAAACAAAAAAGCCAGAGATATTATGATGGTAAATGCTATGGTGGGAGCGGTGTCCACGCTGATTTTGTTTTTCCTGCAGGCAAAGCTGCCTCTTGCCGGACTGGAAAATGCCCTGCTCGGCCCCGCACTTTTCATCATGGGACTTGGGGCTGCTCTGGGAGCCGGAGCCGTGGTGTATTTTTCCGGCAGCCGTTACCGTAAAATACTGTTACTGAGCACCATTGGTGTGGCGTTTGCCTTTGCCATGACTTTTACAGGAAATCCCTATGTGATGACTTTGGGAGGCTTGGTGGGGGCATTCTCCGATGATTTTCTGGAGGTGCGGACGGATGTACTTTTAAATGAAATGATTCCCTCAGGGCAGCGGGCAGCCCTGGTTTCCGTGAATTCCTTTCTTTTTTCCATGGTGATGATTCTCATGTCCACTGCCATGGGATGGGTGATGGGAAAGTGAGGTGAAAATTGATTTTTATGGTTTCACAAATGTGGCAGATATGATACAATATTAAACTGTATCGGGCTATTTTCCAAAACGATGAAAGCATGAAGCAAAATAACATAGAAAGGCGAAAACCCTGTCAGATAAGGATTTTCGAGCAGGTATCATAGAGTATGAAACTCGGCATCGTGGGACTTCCCAACGTGGGAAAAAGTACATTATTCAATTCACTGACCAAGGCAGGAGCGGAGAGTGCCAACTACCCCTTCTGCACCATTGACCCTAACATCGGTATTGTGCCGGTGCCGGACGAGCGTCTGAAAAAGCTGGGTGAGTTGTATCATTCCAAGAAAGTAACCCCGGCAGTCATTGAATTCGTCGATATTGCCGGACTGGTAAAAGGTGCATCCAAGGGCGAAGGTTTGGGAAACCAGTTTCTGTCCAACATCCGTGAGGTGGATGCCATCGTTCATGTAGTGAGATGCTTTGAGGACACCAATGTAGTTCATGTGGATGGAAACATTGATCCCTTACGGGATATTGAAACCATTAATCTGGAACTGATTTTTTCCGATATCGAAATTCTGGAGAGAAGAATTGCCAAAACTTCAAAGGCTGCCCGTATGGACAAAGAGCAGGCGAGAGAACTGGATTTACAGGAGCGCATGAAAGCCCATCTGGAATCCGGTAAGCTTGCCAAAAGTTTTGAGACTGATGATGAAGACGAGTTGGCATGGCTGGCAGAGTACAATCTGCTCACCTATAAACCGGTCATCTTTGCGGCAAATGTAGGCGAGGAAGATTTGGCAGACGACGGAGCAAACAACGCCGGCGTACAGGCCGTCCGCAAATTCGCAGCAGAGAATGGCAGTGAGGTATTTGTCATCTGCGCCCAGATCGAGCAGGAAATCGCAGAGTTAGATGATGATGAGAAAGCCATGTTTTTGGAGGACTTAGGTTTAAAGGAATCCGGACTGGAAAAACTCATTGCAGCAAGCTATCGTCTGTTGGGACTGATGAGTTTTCTTACCAGTGGAGAGGATGAAACCAGGGCGTGGACCATCAAGGTGGGAACCAAGGCACCTCAGGCAGCAGGTAAAATCCATTCTGATTTTGAACGTGGTTTTATTAAAGCGGAAGTGATCAACTATCAGGATCTGTTAGATCAGGGTTCCATCGCTGCTGCGAAGGAAAAAGGGCTGGTTCGCATCGAAGGAAAAGAGTATGTGGTACAGGACGGCGATGTGATCCTGTTCCGCTTCAATGTATAATCAGGATTGTAAGTTGAGGTGA
>CAKRNW010000105.1 GCA_934371505.1 uncultured Lachnospiraceae bacterium | reverse complement strand
GATCGGCCGCCTGGAAAGCCGGATTCCCGATAAAAAGAAAATGGCAGAGGAACTGGGCATCGGTGAGATTACCCTCGCGGATATTTTGAAGGAATTGGAGAAACCCGCCAGAGATCCTCGTGATGATATGCCTAAACCCATTCTCCGCAGCGATGTTATGGATTTGAAGGACTTAAAACCCGGCATGATCTTAAAAGGCACGGTGCGCAATGTCATTGACTTCGGTGTCTTTGTGGATATCGGTGTTCATCAGGACGGTCTGGTTCACATTTCCCAGATTACCGACCGCTACATTAAACACCCGCTGGAGGCCGTGAGCGTGGGAGACATTGTAGATGTCCAGGTACTGGCAGTGGATGTGCCCAAGAAACGTATTTCCCTCACCATGAAAATCGGCAAGGAGCAAAAGTCAAAATAGCTTGCCAAGCAAGGCACTCTGTGCTATGATACTCACGAACCATATATAGGCAAGTTCTTCAGGGCAGGGTGAAATTCCCTACTGGCGGTGATGTAGTCCGCGACCCATATCACAGCGATGTGGCTGAACCGGTGAGAACCCGGTACCAACAGTAAAGTCTGGATGAAAGAAGAGGCTGCAAAGAGAAACGTGTTTTTGTCCTGCGTTCCACGCGGAGAGCGGAGCATGTATTTATCCATGTAACCAAGCCCTGAGAAGATTCTTCTCAGGGCTTTTTGTGTGGAAAATCTCCCACAGCAAACTTGAGAACTTCCTGAAATTTAATATACTCAAGGAGGATTTAACATGAATGGTTTAGTTCAAAGTATCAAAGAAAATGCAGTATTCTGCGTAGAATTCCTGGCGATTGTCGCCATCGTTTTCGTGGTGGCATACCTGATGGAACGCATGTTCCGCAAACGTAACGGTGACACGGAGAAAATCTTCTCCACAAGAAAAGTGGCTATGATCGGAGTATTTTCCGCCATCGCCTTTATCCTGTTTCTGCTGGAATTCCCGGTGCCCTTCGCACCTCCCTTTTATAAACTGGATTTTTCCGAACTTCCTGCTCTCGTAGGAACCTTTGCTTTCGGACCCGTGGCAGGCGTTATGATTGAGTTTTGTAAAGTAGTGTTAAAGCTTTTGTTTAAGGGAACCACCACCGCGTTTGTGGGCGATCTCGCCAATTTTGTTATCGGCTGCAGCTTTATCCTGCCGGCATCCCTGATCTATCTCTTTAAGAAAAGCAAAAGGAACGCCATCATCGGGTGCGCAGTGGGAACTTTAATTATCACTCTGTTTGGAACTACCTTTAATGCAGTATATCTGCTTCCGGCTTTTGCTAAACTGTATGGGATGCCCATGGACGACATCATCGGCATGGGAACTGCCATCAATGAAAAAATCAACAGTGTGACCAGTCTGGTCATCCTTTGTGTGGCACCTTTAAATCTGATAAAAGGTGCTGCCATCTCCACGATCACCATGCTGGTGTACAAAAAACTGAGTCCGGTCCTGAAGGCGGGCTATGCACCTGCTGTGGTCAGCAAAAAGAAAGTACATGAATAACACAGGTCTTGCACTTTCATGGAATATCGTTATAATATTAAGAAGTGGGGCGGTAGCTGATGCACGCCCCGCTTTCTTTTAATGACATCATTGGTGTACACTTAATTTGAAAAGACTTGAAACGGATGCAATAACGGAATGACGGGAGAGTAAGCTTTGGAAGTACAATTTGATGTGAAAATGACCCGTGGGGTTCTTCAGGATTATATGCTGCACAACGGATACAATAAACCGCTGGCAATCGTGGTAAATGTGATGGGGATTCTCATGTTTATATCCATGTTTTTTGGTTTTGGACTGGGGACAGGGTTCATTGGCCTGGTAATTTTGCTTTATATCCCGGTTGTGACCTGGAGCCGTGCCCGCAAGATCATGAAACAGGAGCGTTTTCAGGAGGAAAGCTTTGTCATGCTCAATGACAATGGCATTACGAAAGTAGAAGGCAATGAGACGAAACGAATCGATTGGGAAAATGTGTCAAATGCAGTTTCCACGAGAAAGAGCATCATTGTATTCACAGAGGACAAAAAGGCTTGTATTTTTCCCAGAAAAGATATGGGAGAAAAAACAGCGGCTGTCATCCAGGCGATTTCCACCCATGTATCCCCGGATAAAGTTAAGATTCGCGCGTGAGGAAAACTATGGCAACCAGAACGATTGAGACAAACAGCCCGGAGGAAACCTTTGCCCTGGGGCGTCAGATTGGCGAGCAGGCAGAACCGGGAGAAGTGTATACATTGATTGGAGATTTAGGCGTGGGCAAGACCGTGTTCACCCAGGGACTGGCGGCAGGACTTGGCATCACGGAGGCAGTGAACAGCCCTACCTTTACCATTGTACAGGTGTATGAGGACGGAAGAATTCCCTTTTACCACTTCGATGTCTACCGCATCGGTGATGTGGAAGAAATGGATGAGGTAGGTTACGAGGATTATGTTTACGGAGAAGGGGTGAGCCTCATTGAATGGGCAGACCTCATTGAGGAAATTCTGCCGGAGCATTATCGCCGGATTACCATCGAGAAGAACCCGGAAAAGGGCTTTGACTATCGCAAAATAACCATCGAGGAAGTGTAAAACCACCATGAAACTATTAGCATTGGACAGCTCAGGACTGGTAGCATCTGTAGCTGTAACCCAGGATGACACTCTCATTGCAGAGTTTACCATGAATTATAAAAAGACCCATTCCCAGACACTGGTGCCCATGATGGAGGCAATCCGCCAGATGACGGATCTGGATCTGGAATCCATTGATGCCATTGCGGTAGCTGCAGGTCCCGGATCTTTTACCGGACTGCGCATCGGCTCTGCCACGGCCAAGGGACTGGGTCTGGCCCTGGACAAACCGATTGTATCCGTGCCCACGGTGGACGGATTGGCTTATAACCTTTGCGGTACAGCGGATGTGGTTTGTCCTATTATGGATGCCAGAAGGGGACAGGTTTACACCGGACTCTACGAGTTTATCTATACGGAAGGCAGATATGAAATGAAAACGCTGGTACACCAGTGTGCCGCTGCCATCGAAACCATTGCCGGGCAGATCAACCAGCTGGGACGCCGGGTGATCTTTTTGGGAGATGGAGTCCCTGTTTTCCAGGGAAAAATTCCCGAACTGCTCACCGTGCCCTACAGCTATGCGGAAAGTTTCCAGAACAGGCAGAGAGCATCTGTAGTGGCGGCTCTTGGCATGCAGTATTATAGAGAAGGCAAATATGAGAAGGCGGAGGATCATGCCCCGGAGTATTTGCGGCTGAGTCAGGCGGAGCGGGAAAGAATGGAAGGCTGAGGATGGAAGGACGAAAGGAAATCCGGATCCGGACAATGACCCCGGAGGATGCAAAAGCGGCAGCAGAGCTGGAGAAGGCCTGCTTTTCCCAACCATGGGACGAGAAAACTTTCCGGGAGTATGCGGCACATCCTGCTATATGCTATATGACGGCATGGGATGGAGAACGGCTTGTGGGAAACTGCGGTGTGCGGAACATCGTGGGCGAAGGAGAGATTACCAATGTGGCGGTGGATGTTGACTATAGGGGTCAAGGAATTGCCCAACGATTGATGAAAGCACTGCTTGCCCGGGGAACCGAGATGGGAATTACTGCTTTTACCCTGGAAGTGCGGAATGGAAATGAACCGGCGGTCAGGCTGTATGAGTCGCTGGGGTTTGTGCAGGAGGGGCTGCGCAGGAATTTTTATGAAAACCCAAAGGAGGATGCGCGGATTTACTGGAAGCGTGACAGATAGAATTATGCTGGAAGTGTGTTTACTTGGCACCGGCGGAATGATGCCGCTGCCCTACCGCTGGCTGACTTCCATGATGGCCAGATTTAACGGATCAAGTGTGTTGATTGACTGTGGTGAGGGAACCCAGATTGCCTTAAAGAAAAAGGGATGGAGTCCCAAACCCATTGATGTCATCTGCTTTACCCATTATCATGCCGACCACATCAGTGGATTGCCGGGTATGCTTCTGACTATGGGAAATGCAGAGCGGACACAGCCGCTTTTGCTCATCGGACCTAAGGGGTTAGCCCGCGTGGTCAATGCATTGCGGATCATTGCTCCTGAGCTGCCTTTTGAAATTATCTGTCAGGAGATTACCGAAGCAGAGCAGACTTTCCGGGTGGGAGGCATGTACATTGATGCCTTTAAGGTCAATCATGGAGTGCTGTGCTATGGCTATAATATCCGTGTTCCCAGAATTGGGCGTTTCCAGGTGGAAAAGGCGCAGGCACTGGGCATTGACCGGCGTTACTGGAATCCTTTGCAGAAGGGACAGACTGTGGAAGTGGACGGACAGGTTTATACTCCCGATATGGTGCTGGGAGCAGACCGACGGGGGCTGAAAGTGACTTACTGTACGGATACCCGTCCCACAGACAGTCTTTTACAGGCAGCTCAGGATGCAGATCTCTTCATAGGCGAGGGCATGTACGGAGAGCTGGAAAAGAAAGAAAAGGCGAGAGAAAATAAACACATGATGATGCAGGAGGCTGCACAGATCGCGAAGAAGGCGAATGTGTCAAGATTCTGGATGACACACTACAGCCCCTCCTTAAATCATCCGGAGGAATTTCTGGAAGAAGTGAGGAATATTTATCCGGAAGCTGTGGCCGCCAGGGATGGGCGCACCATCGATTTGTTGTTTGACGAAGAATAAGATGCTATGATAGCAATAGAACCGGTGAATCCTGAGAAGGAGAGAAACATATGAAAAGATTTCGTGGCACAAAAGGTATAATAATTCTGGTGATGATGATGGTACTGGTGATCGGATACTTTTATTATCTTTCCAACAGGACAGTTTCTTCTGACAATAAAACCGCAACAGTGAATACGGAGAAGATCAGCCCCGTGGCCACTGTGCTGCTTAGGAATCTGGATATCAACTATCCGGCCACCCCGAAGGAAGTTGTCAAATATTACGCAGAACTGACCAAGGTTTTATATAATGAAGAATATACCGATGAGGAATTCCAGGCACTGGCGGTGAAAATCCAGCAGCTGTATGATCCGGAGCTGGTGGCCAACAAGGAGCAGAGCGAGTACCTTCAGGATTTGAAGGATGAAATAGAAGCCTTTCATACCAATAAATGGACGATTTCTACCTACTGGACCTCATCCAGTACGGATGTGGAACGGTTTACCGAGGACGGCTATGAATTTGCAAGACTGTATTGTACCTTTACCATACGGCAGAGTGGTGGCAGCGGAAGCTCCAACGAAGTGTTTTTACTGCGCAAGGATGAGAATGAGCATTGGAAAATTTATGGGTGGAAACAGGTGCAGAAATTTGAATGATGGAAAAACGGAAAGTGTGTAAAAACCATGCAGCAAGATATTGTATTATTGGCAATCGAAAGCTCCTGTGATGAGACAGCAGCTTCCGTAGTGAGAAATGGAAGAGAAGTGTTGTCCAACGTGATCTATTCCCAGATCGACCTCCATACTCTTTATGGAGGAGTCGTTCCGGAGATTGCTTCCCGTAAACATATAGAGAAAATCAACCAGGTTATCGAACAGGCACTGAAGGAAGCCGGGATGACCTTACGGCAGATGGACGGAATTGCCATCACCTATGGTCCGGGACTGGTTGGTCCGCTTCTTGTGGGCGTGTCTGCAGCCAAAGCAATCAGCTTTGCCACAGGAATTCCCTTGATTGGCGTACACCATATTGAAGGGCATATCAGCGCAAATTTCATTGAAAATAAAGAACTGGAGCCGCCTTTTGTCTGTCTGGTGGTGTCCGGCGGCCACTCCCATCTGGTCATTGTCAAAGATTACGGAGAATATGAAATCATCGGACGTACCAGAGATGATGCGGCTGGAGAGGCTTTTGATAAGGTCGCCCGTGCTATCGGACTGGGCTACCCCGGCGGACCTAAAATCGACAAGCTTTCCAGAGAAGGAAATCCCGATGCCATTCATTTTCCCAGGGCAAAAGTGGAGGATAATCCCTATGATTTCAGCTTCAGCGGCTTGAAATCAGCAGTATTAAATTACCTTAATTCCTGCGAGATGAAAGGGATTGAGGTGAATCGTGCCGATGTGGCAGCCTCTTTTCAGAAGGCTGTCATTGATGTGCTGGTGGAGCATGCCCTGGAGGCAGTAAAAGAGTACGGTTTTGACAAGTTTGCCATTGCAGGTGGAGTAGCTTCTAATCAGTCCCTGCGCAATGCTTTCGAGAAAGAGTGTTCCAAGAGAAAGATTCAGTTTTATCACCCTTCGCCCATTTTTTGTACCGATAATGCCGCCATGATCGGAGTGGCGGGATATTATGAGTTTATCAAAGGGATTCGCAGCGGATTAGATCTGAATGCAGTCCCGAACCTGAAACTTGGTGAAAGATAAAGAGGTGGAAGGGATGGAGAGCAGAAAAAAACACTGCACAGCTGTGGTGCTTGCGGCGGGAAACGGCAAACGTATGGGTGGTCAGATTCCGAAACAGTTTATGCTGCTGGGAGAGAAACCGGTATTGTGGTACAGCCTTCACACCATGGAGCAGTCTGCCATCATTGATGATATAATTCTGGTGACCAGTCCGGATGCGATAGACTATGTGCGCGAACAGATTGTGGAGCGCTATCATTTCCAGAAGGTGAGGGCAGTGGTTCCGGGAGGAGCAGAACGTTATGAGTCCGTATACCATGCCTTGCTTTCTATAAAAGAAAGAAATGGGGGACATGACGGCTATGTCTTTATCCATGATGGAGCGCGTCCTTTTGTAAATCAGGAGATTCTGCAAAGTCTTTATACTTCTGTGCAGGAAACGAAGGCCTGCGTGACCGCAACCAAAGTAAAGGATACGATCAAAGTCAGTAATGCAGCCGGAATCGTGGTGGAGACACCGGACAGAAGTACCCTCTGGGCGGTGCAGACCCCACAGGTCTTTTCCAGGGAATTGATTACCAGGGCATATGAATTGCTGATGGAGCAGCTTCCTGACTTGGTTGAAAATGGTATTACGGTTACGGATGATGCCATGGTGGTGGAAACCATGTGCAGCCAGCCGGTGACATTGGTAGAAGGAAGTTATCGGAATATTAAACTGACTACGCCGGAGGACATGCTTTTTGCAGAAGCTATACTGTCGAAAAACCCTGCATAATCGGGCACTTTTGAGCTCTTTCATAAAAGCCGTAAAAAAGTTAGGAAAAAAGCTGAAAAAAGTTGTTGACAGATAAGGAATGGTTTGCTAGAATAATTTTTGCCGTTGACGGACAGGATTCACTGAGAAAGCTTGAAGACCTGAAGGAGACAGCTCGTGGAGAGGTATCGAAGCGGTCATAACGAGGCGGTCTTGAAAACCGTTTGTCCGAAAGGGCGCATGGGTTCGAATCCCATCCTCTCCGTTTTTTAATATCCCTCTTAATTGAATGAATATTTAGATTTAGCACATGTGGAGAAGTACCCAAGATGGCTGAAGGGACACCCCTGGAAAGGGTGCAGGTCGTTAATAGCGGCGCGAGGGTTCAAATCCCTCCTTCTCCGTTCGGTAGTAACAACTACCAGGAACCTTGACAAATAAACAGTAATGCAACCCTGAAAATTCAAGAAACAGGTTTCACAGCGCGCAGCGCTGTCTGGCTGACAGACCGGAAATTCCAAGCTTGCTTGAGAAGGAACGGGATGGAAGACGGAGGCAATGCGGAGCATTGGGAAACCGTACGTGAGCGAGAGACTTCGTCTCGAGCTTCGTACAGAGAATTATTCAGAGAGTATCGAACAGATACAACCTAAAGAACAGTAGACGGACAAGGAAAAGCCAAGCAGCTTAT
>CAKRNW010000104.1 GCA_934371505.1 uncultured Lachnospiraceae bacterium | reverse complement strand
AAAAAAAACCGCTTGACAGGGGAGAGGGGCTATGCTATTCTATCTAAGTGTGTAGAACAGACAGCAAGCAGAGTATCCACTCTCACCCTGTGGCAATCGGGCTTACAGGCGTACAGATTTAATCTACACGGTTTCTATGAGGATACCGTGAGGAGATGAGATTTCAGTGGATAGTTATGCTATCCACTTTTTTTCGCTTTTAATTTCTTATGGAGGTGTACTACTATTAGCGACTTATTTATTAACGAACAGATTCGGGACAAAGAAATCCGCCTTATCGGTGAGAACGGAGAGCAGTTAGGAATTATGTCCCCCAGAGATGCCATGAAGATGGCGGAGGAAGCAGGTCTTGATCTGGTAAAGATTGCTCCCACAGCGAAACCACCCGTCTGCAAAATCGTAGACTATGGCAAATATAAGTATGAGCAGGTTCGCAGAGAGAAAGAAGCGAAAAAGAAACAGCATGTGATCGAGGTGAAAGAGATTCGTCTTTCTCCCAACATTGATACCAACGATCTGAATACAAAGGTTAACAATGCACGTAAGTTTCTGACCAAGGGAGACAAAGTCAAGATCACCCTGCGGTTCCGTGGACGTGAGATGGCTCATATGAACCAGAGTAAACACATTCTGGACGATTTCGCCCAGGCACTCTCTGATATTGCGGTGATTGAAAAGGCACCCAAGGTCGAGGGAAGAAGCATGACGATGTTTTTAACTGAAAAGCGATAGTTTGGATGTTAAAATAGAAGATTGAGAATCAGGAGGAAAATGATATGCCCAAAATGAAAACCAGCAGAGCAGCTGCAAAACGTTTTAAAGCGACAGGAACAGGTAAGTTAAAGAGAAACAAAGCTTACAGACGCCATATCTTAACAAAGAAATCCACTAAGATGAAGAGACAGCTCAGACAGGCTGGCATCGTAGATGCTACCAACGTTAAGAATATGAAGAAGATCTTACCGTATTTATAAGCTGAAAGTCGAATTATCAGAAAGGAGTCATAAAAATGGCAAGAATTAAAGGCGGCGTGAACGCAAAGAAAAAACATAACAGAGTATTAAAGCTTGCAAAGGGTTACAGAGGTGCAAGATCTAAACAGTATAGAGTAGCAAAACAGTCCGTAATGAGAGCTCTGACTTCTTCTTACGCAGGAAGAAAAGAGAGAAAGAGACAGTTCAGACAGTTATGGATCGCCCGTATCAATGCAGCAGCAAGACTGAACGGTCTGTCTTACAGCAAATTCATGTACGGTTTAAAATTAGCTGGTGTTGATATGAACCGTAAAATGTTAGCTGAGTTAGCTGTAAACGATGCTGAGGGATTTAAAACCCTGGCTGAGTTAGCAAAAAGCAAACTGGCATAATTCCTATAAATGAGTACAAGCTCCGTGTCATTTGGCACGGAGTTTTTTTGCCTTTTTTTTCAGACTCTGTTACAATGGAAAACAGAATCGAAATCGACAATGGAGGTAAGACAATGGGAGCATTTGAACAATTAGAACCAAAGAGTGTGTTTGAATTTTTTGAAAAGATCTGTTCCATTCCCCACGGCTCAGGCAATGTGGGACAAATCAGCGATTATCTGGTCAGCTTTGCAAAGGAAAGAGGACTGGAGCATTACCAGGATGCGGCGAAAAATGTGATTATTATTAAGGAGGCATCCGAAGGGTACGAGAACGAGGAACCCTTGATTTTGCAGGGACATATGGACATGGTGGCGGTGAAAACTCCTGCCTGTGACATTGACATGAAAAAAGACGGTTTACGCATCGCCGTGGATGGAGACTGGGCATACGCAGAGGGAACCAGTTTAGGCGGTGACGATGGTATCGCCGTGGCCTACAGCCTGGCACTGTTGGACAGCGACACCGTCAAGCATCCCCGTCTGGAGGTGGTCATCACCACGGAGGAGGAAACGGGAATGGACGGTGCCCGTGCCATTGATTTATCCATGTTAAAGGGACACCGTATGTTAAATCTGGACTCCGAGGAGGAAGGTATTTTTCTGGCAAGCTGTGCAGGCGGTGCGAGAGTCAACTGCCATGTGCCGGTGGAACGGGAGCATAAGAGTGGTATCCATTATGAGCTGTTCGTAAAAGGGCTGCAGGGCGGTCACTCCGGCGAGATGATTAAACTGGAGCGTGGCAATTCCAATGTGCTGGCAGGACGGATTTTGTCCGAGGTGCAGGATGTCATCGGTGCAGAAAATCTTTATCTGATGAGTCTGGAGGGCGGGCTGGCAGACAATGCCATTCCCAGAGAGACCGAGGTACAGCTTCTTGTGCCGGAGAACCAAACGGAGGCGTTTGAGGCAGCCGTCCGCAAGAGCGAGAGGGATATTCAGAACGAACTTGCCACCAAAGACCCGGATTTCCAGGTAAGCCTTACTCGGTGGGAAAAGGAAGAGGCAGATGTGATGAACGCAGATTCTGCCAGAAAAGTAACACAGGTGATGCTGACCTTACCAAACGGTGTGCAGGCAAATAGCGCCGATGTACCGGGACTGGTGGAAACCTCCTTAAATATGGGCGTATTAAAAACCGGAGAGAAGGAAGTATCCATGCATTTTTCCGTGCGCAGTTCCGTGGAGAGCAGCAAGGAAAATCTGATTCGCAGGATTTACACCATTGTAGGTTTTGCCGGCGGTCACTGCGACACAGCGGGAACCTATCCAGGCTGGGCATTCCGCAAAGATTCCAAACTCCGGGAGAAGATGGTGGCAATTTACGAGGAAATGTATGGAAAGACGCCGGAAATCCAGGCAATCCATGCGGGATTGGAATGCGGTCTGCTTTCGGCCAAAATTTCCGATTTGGACTGCGTTTCCATCGGACCGGATATGAGAGACATCCATACCACCGAGGAGAAACTCAGCATTTCCTCCACCAAGCGGGTGTGGGAGTTTGTGGTAGAAGTTGTATCCAGAAAATAGAGGTGAAATTTATGGTGCCGGTACTTGCCAAAATGTCCATTATCATTAAGTCCAGGCAGAAAACAGCAGTGATTATGGGCAATTACGAGATGGCATATGCCTGTGGGCTGCTTTATAATGTGTGCGGGAAAACACCACCGGAGATTACCACTCCGGAGCAGCTCAGGGAGGATACCGTCAATGCCTTTGAGGGTTTTGACACCGAGGACGAGCGGATTACAAAGCTGGTTCACATGCTGAAGTTTTATGCCCCGGAACAGGAGTGGGATGAGCAGAACCTGGAACTTTGGAACATGGGACTACAGGAAAAAGAACCCTGGGTTTTGCAGAAATAAAAAACACAGTTTTTTCACAAAATGAACAAAATTACATAACATTTCTTTTTTATTCTATATTCAGAACAAAGGAAAAGAGAGATCCCGTCAGGAATGTTCTGATGGTTGGAAGGAGAGAATGTTATGTATGAATATGAAAACCAGAATCAGAATTGGAATTTAGGACAGCCGGTGCAGACACCGGAACCTCAGAAACCTAATAAACAAAAGAAACCACATAATTTTGCAAGAGGAATCGGCAAGGCAATTGCTTTCGGACTGGTATTTGGACTGGTGGCCGGCTGCACTTTTCAGGGTGTCAATTTTGCTGCAAATAAAGCGTTAGGAACGCAGACCGCACAGGTACAGGAAAGCCAGGAAGTGACAGAGCAGGAGGACACCACTCCAACCGTTGGCTCCACGACAGACAGTAAGCCGGCAATCAGCCAGGCAACGGTAACGGCTGCTGATGGTGGTACTTATACGGTTTCCGACATTGCACAGATGTGTATGCCTTCCGTGGTAGCCATTACCAATAAAGGTGTCACCGAGGTACAAAGCTGGTTTGGCACCATGCAGCAGGAAAGTGAGAGTGCAGGATCCGGTATTATCGTCGGACAAAATGATGAGGAACTGCTCATTGCAACCAATAACCATGTAGTATCGGGAGCAGAGGAGCTGTCCGTATGTTTCAATGATGATGTGGATCAGGTCTATGAGGCACATACCAAAGGTACCGATGCCTCCAACGATCTGGCAATTGTAGCAATTAAATTAAGCGATATCCCTCAGGATGTGCTTTCTACCATTAAAATAGCAGAGCTTGGCAACTCTGACGAGCTGACTGTGGGCGAACAGGTAGTTGCCATTGGTAATGCATTAGGCTATGGACAGTCCGTGACCAGTGGTTACATCAGTGCCCTTGACCGTGAAGTGCAGATGGACAACATGACGGCAAATCTGATTCAGACTGATGCCGCTATTAACCCAGGTAACTCCGGTGGTGCCCTGTTTAATATGAAGGGCCAGGTTATTGGTATTAACTCTGCAAAACTGGCGGAGACCAAAGTAGAAGGTATGGGCTATGCCATCCCTATCTCCACTGCCATTCCTATTCTGAATGAACTGGAGAATCGTGTGACCAGAGAAAAAGTAGATGCTTCTGAGGAAGGCTATTTAGGTATTTCCTGCCAGGATGTATCCAGTGATGCACAGGCGTATGGTATCCCTGCAGGTGTCTATGTTGCAGAAGCTACCGAGGGAGGTGCAGCACAGAAAGCAGGCGTCCGTCAGGGAGATATTATTACCAAGTTCGACGGTCAGACCGTAACCTCTGTCTCTGAGATCAAGTCTTTACTGCAGTATTATAAAGCAGGTGAGACGGTGGATGTGGTTGTGGAACGCATGAGTAATGAGGGCTATGCCGAGGTTACTCTTTCCGTTACACTGGGTTTAAATGAACAGGCAGCACAGTCTGCACAGCCCGGACAGAACAGTCAGTCTCAGGAGGAACAGCAATACAGCAATCCGTTTGCTCCTTTTATGCAGGGCAATGGTCATTAATAGAAAATAGACTGAAGTGAGACCGTGGATGTATACAATGCATCCACGGCTTTTTATGCGTTTATTTCTTGTTTTTTATTTGGGAAAAGTGTGATACAATAAAAAAGATTGAGATAACACGAGAGGAGAGGAATCATGCTTTTTCCCAGTGAGGAATTCCTGTTTCTGTTTTTACCGATAGTTCTGTTTGTGTATTATGCATTCTTACGCAAAACTACGCATGCCAAAAATATTTTTCTGCTGATTGTCAGTTTGTATTTCTATATTTCCGGAGGCAGAGACTATCTGCCGTTGATTCTGTTTGTTATTCTGATAAACTGGCTGTTTGGTCTGCTGGTGGATTGGACAAAAGAAAAAACTACGTTATGTAAACTATTGCTTGCAGTGGATGTGGTGATTAACTTAGGGGTGTTGGGACGATTTAAGTACACCGGTTTTGTCATTGATAACCTGAACCGTTTTGCTCATACCAATCTGGTCAATCCCGGAATTATTCTGCCCATCGGCATTTCCTTCTTTACCTTCCAGGCAATGTCCTACACGATTGATGTGTACCGGGGACGGGGACAGGTACAGAAGAATCCCTTAAATGTAGGCTTGTATATCGCCTTTTTCCCTCAGCTGATTGCAGGACCGATTGTGCGGTATGAGACGATTGCACAGCAGATTGCCCACCGGGAGGAAAACCTGGAGGATTTCACCAAAGGCGTATGCCGTTTTATTATCGGTCTGGGAAAAAAGGTACTCATTGCCAACAATATGGGACTGGTGGCAGACACCATTTTCGGAACAATTTCCGGAAGTGCTTTCCATGCCTCTGCTGTGGCAGCCTGGTTGGGAGCAATCTCCTATACATTGCAGATTTTCTTTGACTTTTCCGGTTACTCGGATATGGCAATCGGTCTAGGTCAGATGTTCGGCTTTCATTTTGAAGAAAACTTCAATTATCCTTATATTGCGAAGTCTGTTTCAGAATTCTGGCGCAGATGGCATATTTCCCTGCAGACCTGGTTCCGGGATTATGTGTATTTTCCCATGGGGGGCAGCCGGGTGAAATCCAAAGCACGTCTGGTGTTTAATCTGTTCGTGGTATGGTCACTCACCGGTGTCTGGCACGGTGCCAACTGGACTTTTATCGGCTGGGGACTGATGTACTTCGTCCTGCTCACCTTCGAGAAACTGACCGGTCTTGGGAAAAAAATGGACAAGAGCAGCAAAGGTCTGGCAGTGTTTGGACATATTTACACCATGTTCTTTGTGATTCTGGGCTGGGTGCTGTTCCGGGCTGATAATATCGGGCAGGCTCTGACCTACATAAAGGCGATGTTCGGAATCCATGCAGCTGGCTGGATGGATGCAGGGGTGACAGCACTTTTAGCACAGAACTGGATGTACTATGTGGCAGCTCTTATCGCATGCGTGCCTGTGGTGAAACGGATGGATGAAAAATGGCATGAAAAACCGGTCTGGAACGTGGTTTACACTTTGTTTTTACTGTGCGTTCTGTTCCTGGCAGTGGCGTATATTCTCAACAATTCCTACAATCCGTTTATTTATTTTAACTTCTGATGAGGTGACAGTTTTTTATGAAAAAATATTTGCGAGAAATTGTGGTTACCATTGCCTTTCTGGTTTTTATCACGGTGATGGGAGTGGCGACAGCCGTGGAAACGGGAAAGGTATACCAGAAACCACAGGGAAAAGATGCCCTGGATGTGGTACTGGATTATTGCGATACCTTTGAGCAGAATGCTGCCTGGAAGGACACTTTTTCCATGTGGAATTCCGTGCTGTCCATGAAACTGACGGGAGACCGCTATCTGCAGTCATCCCAGGTACTGATGGGAAAGAACGGCTGGCTCTTTTACAAAACGGAAGGAGATGGCAGCCCTGTTCGGGACTACCGAGGAATCAATCATTACAGTGAGGAACAGCTGCAGCAGATTGCAGAGAATCTCACTGCCCAGCGGGATTATCTGGCGTCCCGGGGAATTCGTATGGTGATGGAGTTTAACCCCAATAAGGAAACGGTATATGCTGAATATATGCCGGACAGTGTATACCGAATGACTTCCGTATCGAAAGAGGATCTGTTAGTGGAGTATCTTCGGGCGCATACGGATCTGGAAATGGCCTATACAAAGGATGACATGATGGCTGCAAAGGATACCATGCAGCTTTACTATAAATACGATACCCACTGGAATCTGGGAGGTGCTTTTATCGGCACCCAGAATCTGCTCCGTATATTGAATGGTACTTATCACGGAATTGAGGATGCCAGCTTTGATGTAGAGGACAACCGGGAATATTATATCCGGGATTTGGCGCGGATCAGTAACATGGATGCTTATTTCCCGGCAGACCAGTTTTTCAGTATCCGACCGGAAAGCTATGATCATGGACAGTGGGTGGATGCCAACATTTTAATTGTGGGAGACTCCTTTTCCGAGTATCTGAAATTTATTATGCAGGACAATTACTGCCCGCAGGTGGATTATGTGAGTGTGCTGGATTTCACACCGGAATTAATTGGCACCCAGTATAATCCCCAGATTGTGGTAGTGGAGTGTGTGGAGCGTTACATTGATCGTCTTATGACCTTGAATTTCGTTCCGTAGGTATTGGGATATCGAAAAATTGACATGATCGTGTAGATTCGACATAGTGTAGCATTACAGCCCGTCGCAGGCTGCTTAGAAGTGAAGGTTGACATAATATGGAAAAAGAAGCAAAATATGCATTGTTAATTGATGCAGATAATATTTCACCCAAATATCTTGATACGATTTTGAGTGAGGCCAAAGAATTTGGAGATATTACTATCCGCAGAAGCTACGGGGACTGGACGGATCCGGCAAAAGCCTCCTGGAAAGAGGTGTTGTTGGAAAATTCCATTTCTCCCATCCAACAGTATACCTACACCACAGGGAAAAATTCTTCGGACTCAGCCATGATCATTGATGCCATGGATATTTTGTATGGTAATGCCATCGATGGTTTTATTCTGGCTTCCTCCGACAGTGACTTTACCCGGCTGGCCATGCGCTTGCGGGAATCCGGACGGGACATTATCGGCATGGGGGAGAGCAAAACCCCGGCGGCCTTTGTCAA
>CAKRNW010000103.1 GCA_934371505.1 uncultured Lachnospiraceae bacterium | reverse complement strand
TTCTTCGCCATGACTTCCTTGATCTGGTCAGTGAAGTCATCCATATGGAAGGTAGTCAGTCCATGTCGTTTCATAAAGTAGCTGATCGGCATGCTCTGATTCATCAGGCGGGCTACCGTGTAAGTATCATGAGGTGTACTGATAATGACACAGTTTTTCTCCTCTGCCAGTTTCTTGATGGTCATGGAAACAGAAGCACCTTCGCAGACAATGATGCAGTCTGCATTCATCTCAATAGCACAGAGCTGGGATTCATAACGGTTTCCAAGGATCACCAGATCATGGGGTTCTATATAGCTTTCCATCAAATCCGGATTTGCCGCTGCAATCAGCACTTTTCCTTCCGTAAAATATTCCTCCGGATCACCCACAAGCATTTCCGCCTCCAGGGTTTCGATGATATTCCGGTATTTGGTGTGGGCGTTGGAGAGAATTCTGCTGTCGTACACTTCCATGTAGGATTTGGTAATGTCTCCGATGTTGATCAATCCTGTGAGGAAATTGTTTTCATCTGTAATAGGAAGGGTTACCACGTTCAGATCCTTCATCAGAGTCCAGGCCTTTTTCAGGGAAATATTTTCAGACACTCCCGGTGTCTCACGGATCTCGATGTCCCGCACCTGCGTTCCCACATCTTTGAGAAAAACAGGAGGCGTGATGCCGAACCGCTCCACGATATACTGGGTTTCTTCATTTAAATTGCCCGCTCTTGCGGCAATATAGTCCTCGCCGGTAAGGCGGCGTTTTAAGTCAGCGTAAGCTAAAGCGGAACAGATGGAATCTGTGTCCGGATTTTTGTGCCCGATCACGAATACGGGTCTTTTTCGTTCACCCATAGGATTTGCTCCTCTCTGTTAATTTTATATTTCATCGTTTATAATATAGATTGCTTGTGACTTTAATAAAGTTTTTAATCATTTCTGGTGCCACTATACTCCCTTTAATGGTTGCTATTTTAGCATAGCGGGAAAATTTTTACCAGTGCGAAAAGAACTGTTCTGTCTGTCCAGAGACGAAAAGTCAAGGACTTTTCATCAGATTCAAAAAGAAGTCACATTTTGCGGACGGCAAGTCCACAGGGGATAGCCGCATTAGCGGCGCAAGGGGGTGCAGCCACCTTGACGGAACGAAGTTCCTAAAGGGATTTGAATTACTCAAGGAATAGACTCTTTGAGGGAACCCACTCCGTTGCAAGTTCATCTGCTTTTTCAAGCCAACGCTTAATCCTCTTTTCTGGCGGGACACTCTCGCCCCAATATTCAACAAACAAATCGTCGTCCATCCGGAGAGCTGCTGCTTTCATTTCACTCTCAATAAGCTTCAATGCTCGTTCAATATAGATACCACCCGCATCATCATTTTTAGGATTGGCAACACTTCCAGCAGAAAACAAATCTCTTGCCTGATGACACAGTATGCCGTGATAGGTCAGAAGATAGAGAACCATATCGTCATACTTGTTCCGCGACCGTCCGGATTTGACAATGCTCGGACAAAGCAACGCGGCTTCCGCCCTCAGGCGTGTCTTTTCGCCTGTTGTGAGGTTTGTATAGAGACGAGCCTGAACAGGCGTCGTGTGTTCGTCTGAATCTTCTTTATCCTCGACCCACCACAAGCGTCCATCCGGATGAATCTTTCGTGCGTAAGCACGGATATATTTCATCTTGTCCTGCATGTCGAGCTTTCTGAAATCATCATAGCGAATGCCCATCTGCTCAAACAAAGATTCTTTCACTTCGGTTTTTTCAGACGGAAGTTCAATTTCAAAACGAGGGACGTGTGATGTTCTGACATGAATGACGCTTTGCTCATATTCGCCCCAGCGAACCTCTGGAACACCGCCCATTTTTCCAAAGACAACATAAATATGCTTGACTTCATCAATGCGTTGTGTTTCAAGAACGCTATTTGCAATACTCCGCCAAGTGTCGTTCAGGGTGAACTTTACTTCAACGCCATATTCGCCCATTGCAATATCAGGAAAAGCCTGCGGGTGTGGGTTAAAGTCGATTTCAAAAGTTTCATCGTCCTTTGTGATTACACTCAAAACCTCACGCACTCGAGTTTCAAATTGAGCAGAGGTCTTAAACCCTGTAGTTCTGGCTTCTTCTGTTAGCTGCGCACAACATTTATTCAGGATTTCTTCAAATTCGTTTTTCGTCATACCTTGTTCTTATTCCCTTCGATTACATTTTTGACAGAGTTAGCAATATGCCACGCAAGCACCGGCGGAACAGCGTTCCCTATTTGCCGTTCCGTTTCGCGCAATCCGCAAGGAAAAGAAAATGAATCAGGGAAAGATTGGATACGAGCTGCCTCTCTCATAGAGATTCTTCGCGGAAGTGCATAATGGAATTGAATGTTTCCATGACATTCTGCCCGCATGGTATAACCGGGACGGTCAGCAAGTAAACGACGATTGCCCTGCTCACCGCTTACTTTTGCATTGCTCCATATATGAGAAAATGTCTTATCCTGCGGATGTTCTTCCAGATCATGCAAGGCTTCGTAGGCTGTGATAGGCGCAAAAACACTCGGTTTTGGAGGGACAAAATCAGGCAGTCCCTTTTTTGTCCCAACGAAAATCACTCGTTCTCTCGTTTGCGGCACACCATAATCCTCGGCGTGGTATAACTGATAGCTTAGGTTGTACCCAAGAGAATTAAAATCCTCAAGGATTTTGTTCAGAGAATACTCATTCTGCTTGAGCAGCAGACCTCCAACGTTTTCAGCAATGAACACCTTGGGCTTTATCCTGTTCACAGCTTCTACAATGTAAGTATATAAGCTGCTCCGTTTTCCGTTTACGCCAAGCATTTTTCCGTTAATTGAAATGTCTTGGCACGGAAAACCACCCACGACAATATCGGCTGTTGATGGAAGGTTCTTAATCTGTTCTACAATATCTCCTTCAACGATATAATCGCCAAAGTTTTCGCGATATGTTTTGCAAGCAGCCGGATTGATTTCGTTTGCCCAGATTATATCAAACCCTGTTTTAGCATAGTGCTTTCCCAGAAAATCAAAGCCACCGATAAGCCCTAAATCCATTCCACCACAACCGGAAAACAAGGAAACAACCGTAATGGGTTTCGACTTCGCTTTCCTTTTTGATGGATACTCTTCTTCACTATCAACTGTCCAATTTCTTCCGATTTTTTGGGCGGTTTTTAGTGAGCCATTTTCCGCAAGACGGCGGAGAGTGTCTCCACTTCTATTGTGCAATCTCGCATATTCTGCAAGTGATATAATCATAAAAATCACCTCGACAATTTTTCTAATTATACACGCTATCGTGTATAACTACAAGTGCCTATTTTTTAATTTACGCCAAACAATTCATGTCCTGAAAATCAAGGACAACCTATGGTAGGCGTAGTGAGCGGCTGTCTACGATTTCAATTCTTTTGTATAGTCCAGAATTATCATTCTTGAATAAAGCTAAGTGGTTAAGTGCATCACCATATGCAAGGTAATAATATTCCTCATCACCTTTTTCGTCTCTGCGGATAAACCGCGCAATGTAACCGTTAGGCTTCAAATATAGTTGAAAACTTGACTGTCCGTAAAAAACGATGTATTTTCAACGACAAATAAGCAGATTTTCATCTGCTTCAAAAAGTGCTATACTCTTACTAGTGTTACTGTTTATGCAGCTCTGTATATTAGATATTTGGGTTTTCTAAAATGAGCTGTTTTAAGTCTTGGGAATTGTCTGTCGGGGCGGACAGGGATTAATTCCTTTTTATGCTTTTTTATTCCTTCTTATCTCCCTTGATTCCGCGATAGATTCCTGCGGCAAACATGGCAATAATCAAACCTCCAATTACAATTCCCCAGTACAAAGAGGTTTTTTTATCCCTGCTCACCTTCTCAGCCTCCACTGCCACTTCCTGATGAAATTCTTCGATATCCTGCATTTCCTCCTGCAAAGCACCATTCTGGGTGTCTTCTTCCAGAGTTTCCTGCAGATACTTTGTCTGCATGTAGCCAGTGGTTGTCTGATACCTGACCTTACACCAGTCTTCCTGCTGTTCCAAAACCAGAACCATATCCCCTTTCGTCAATGTAAGCAAGGATGTTGATGCAATATCAGCATCCTCATAAATATCAGCATCCTCACTCACATAAAGCATACGAAATTCCTCTGCCTGCACTTTCAGCAGTGGCAGAAAACAGATTGCACAGATGCAGTAAACCATAATCCCTATTCCTAATTTTAAATAGAAGCTTTCTAATTTATTGTTTCTCATTTTCAACCTTATCCTCATTTCTGCGCAAAATCTCCTTTTCCGTCTTGCTCCATTTCTCATATTGTTTTAGAATTTCCTGCAGCAATGCTTTCGCATCTCCCATGGGAACAAAGCTTATCCCTTCGCCTTCCTGATAGCGTTCCCTATTGGCTGCATTCTCCCCCAGAATCATAGGTTTCTCCATGGTTTCATAGATATATGCCTTTCCCGGGATCGTGCGGCGCGCCTTCTCTATCGTGGGGTGAAAATGTCCTGCCAGACACAAATCAGCCATGGCAATACAGTCACTCAACGCCTGCTGGGAGAGCCATTTCTCCCAATGAACATAAGAAAGCTTGTCGATTCGTTTTGCCTGCTGTTTGGAGAGAGGTCCCACTAATACAAACCGCAGCCTGCCTACCGATTGCTCCTGGCTTTGAACGCCTTCTATTGCATCCAGAATCACATCCACTCCCTGTAAAGGCAAAATGCTGCCAAAATACAAAACAACAAAGCAGTTTTTCCATTCCTCTGGTTTTGACACTACTTTGGGATAATACAGGTCTTGATCCGCTTCCAGATACAAAGCTTCCATGGCGCCCTCTCTGGCTCCAAGCTCCCGTTGAAAGAATCTTCCATGAGCCCGGGTGTCACATAAACTCCAATCTGCCAATGCAAGCGTTCTCTTATCTATCCATTTTAACCATTTGCCTAAAGAACCATCCGGTTTCACCCTTCCGCGATCCAGACATAAGGTGTCATACATAGAGATGAAGAAATCAATCATGATAAACTGTTTTCTGAATTTCCAGAACCATACCGGAAGGATAAGCTGTGGAGAAAATCCCAGAAAAATCACATCATACTTTCTACAGGATTTCAGAAGGAGACTTCCATACACCTTCATAAGCCGAACCGGATAACAGGAAGACTCCGAGCCCAGCACATCCACCTGAGCAGCATATTCCCGGCAAATACGCAGTTCCTGTGTATTTCTTATATAACTAAGTTGTTTTGTTGTGATGAACAGCACTCTGTTGTGCAACAGATAAGAGGTAAATTCCAAAATCGCACCGAATCCTTCCAAGCAACGTAAGAATGATTAATCTCCATTCCAGATTTCTGATATTAACCTTAGAAAAGGCTTCCCGGTAAGAGGGCGACTTCAAACAGATTCTTACCTCCTGCAGTTTCTTCATGATGGAAAGCGAATTCCCCTGATGAAAGAACTGAAGTACGCAGCTAATTCCAAAGGATTTAATTTCCCTACAATACAACGCCTGCCTGTCTACATTCTGGCTCTCCAGATAACGGAAGACCTTTTCATTCTCCCGCTGTCTGCCAGGATTAAATTGATGGGTAATGGAATCCGCAACAAAACGATAGTGATAAATAGGAAGTTTCTGGTAATCGATCTTCTTTGCTGCACCGAATACTTCCACGTTAAACACCATGTCATCCAGAACCTTCAGTTCCGTTTGAAACAAAAGGTTGTTTTGCATCAGAAAATCCCTACGGTAAAGCCGATCCCACAGTGCCGATAACGGAACCGATGTTTTGGGAATATTCAGGGGGAAATACAACACACCGTTTCTAAGTTTCTCTATTTCCTTTTTCTCCGTCCACAGCTGCCCGGTTTCAAAATGCTCCCAAGGTGCTTGTGTCTTTCCTTCCTGCCAGGCATCAAAAAGGAGTACATCTGCATCTCTGTGTGCAGCTGCGCATTTCTGCATCCTAAGAATGTTTCCCGGCTCCACCCAGTCGTCGGAATCCACAAACCAAACCCATTCTCCTTTCCCGGCGGACAATCCATCATTCCGCGCCGCTGCCACTCCTCCATTTGCTTTATGCTGCACATGGATAAAATCGTGGCGGGACGCATATTCGTCAGCCAGCTGTCCAGAACCATCTGTGGAGCCATCGTCAATCAGTAGAACCTCAATGCCTCCACCTCCCTGTCTGACAGCCTCCACCAGACTATCCAGACAGGTTCCCAGATATTGTTTCACATTATAAACAGGAACCACGATTGTCAACCACATTTCTTCCATTCCCTTCTACGGATTATAATAAAGCCAAAAGCTGCCATACGCCTTGCTTTTTTTATAGCGGGTCATCAGATAACCCTGGTCATCCTCTGTCGCATATAAAACAACCAGATCCGAAGACTGCAGCTGCTCTTTTTCCGCCTCTGAAACAAGTACAATGTCCTCGTCTCTTAATAGAAATTGAAGGCTGGAAATAAAAACATCATCCTCTGTATTATGATAGGAAACTAATCTCCTGCCCTCGGCAATTTTTTCCTCAAGTTCCTCTGCAAGGTAAGCATTTCCGTAGGATACACGATTATAGGGGTAAGTAAACTGTTCGCAAAGCATAATGCCCAACACAACCTCCACCCCAACAATCGCCCACAATACCTGCTCCCATCCCGGCTTACGGCTGCACAAAAAGAACACCAGCCAGACAAGCAGCATGAGAATGAAATCGGCGAGAAATGCCCACCAGAAAAAAGTATCCGGACGAAAGGGCACAAATTTCAGTGCATAGCATAGGCCAGGAATGAAATAACCACCATGAAGGTTGGTGATATGATGGGTTTCTATCACACTCTCCAACAACCAGGTAGTCCCCAGATGAAACATTAAAATTGTCGTCATGCCAGCTACGCACTTAGACACCTTCCGACAAATAAGGAACAACTCATGGAGTCCAAGCAACATCACAATGGGTAAAATAAACTCGTCATATCTTCCGTAGACCAGGCTGTCAATCCGTCCGTATTCTTTGCAATAAATAGCATTAATCAGAATCTCCCCTGCAACAGCCAGAAACAGAAACAGATAAAAATAGAAATTCTTTCCCCAGCTTTTTCCTTCTCTCACGGATTGAAGGATACGGCGCAGCATAAAGGCACAGCCCAGATAAAAAGTTCCAAAGGTTGACATTCCCAGATAATAAATCTTTCCAACCAGACTCACAAGAAATGCTTTCATTCCCTCTTTGGTAAAAATCGCTGCTATTTTGCTCCACTGTCCAGCGTAATCATTAATGGCAAGCTGTTCTGCCCCTGAACTACTATAAATGTGGGTCTGTACGATTCTTTTCAGTAAAACAGTAAATGCCAGGCAAAGCACCAGGGAGAGCAGAAATAGCAGGAACTGTTTTCCTTTTCTGTTCCGCTTGATCATCCTCACAAGCAGGGTACCACAGACGGCAATCATCACGGCTATGGTACGCATGTGTATCATATAGAGAAAGCCTATGGCTGACACTAAAGAAACCAGCCACGGCATCCTTCCTGTATCCAAATACTTTAGCAGTGTAAAGCTTACCAGGCAAAATGCGAAGACAAGCACAATCTCTGCCAGGGTAATCTGCATGTAGAAAATCCAGGTCGGGTAGAAAAGGGCGATTCCGGAAAAGATAATGCGCAGCTCCAGTTTCTTTTTCGGGAAAATAATGGAGACAATCTCCAAAAGCAGGAAGAATGTTCCAATCAGGAGAAACATGTTCACGACAATCGCAGCCCGGTATGCAGCTACCGGGTTGTGAAAGAGAAAAAGAATGGGAATCAGAAGGATGCTGTAGCCATAGGAATAGTAGGAGCCGAGGGATGCAATCTTCGACCAGTCGTACCCCAAAACCCGTGCCGCGGAAGCCCAATATCCAAATTCATCCGGATAGATAATGAACCCGTAAATTCTTCCTATCCCATACATCAGTACACAAGTCAGCAGCACAATGCAGAACAAAAGATCAACCTGTGGT
>CAKRNW010000102.1 GCA_934371505.1 uncultured Lachnospiraceae bacterium | reverse complement strand
ACTTCCACTGCCGGTACTTCCACCTCCACTGCCTCCACCAGAGCCGCCAGCACTGGGCAGAGCGGTGTTGTTCACCGTTTTCGTGACTTCCAAGATGCCGCTTGAATCAATCTGTATTTTTATCACAGTTCCATTTGCCTGATAGCCAGCCGGTGGTTTGATTTCCTTAAGCCACAGAGGGCGGTCCGGTTCCAGATTCTCAAAAACCGCCTGACCGGAGGCATCCGTACTTTTGGTTGCAAGAGGAACTCCCGTACAATGCTCGTTGTCATACAGGGCAAACTCCGCGCCCGGCAGGACATGGGAATCACCGCCATCCCTCTTGACGACGGTCAGCTTACCTGCAGTTTTTACCGCATCCGGCAAAGTGTTTTCAATCTTGTCCACATCCTTCGTTCCGCCAACCGGCTGGATGGAGGAAGGTTTCCCATCCGGTCCGATGGTAAATCTGTATATCACCGTATCCGGTTTGTATTTCCCAGGGGCCTTTGTCTGCCTAAAATAATACGGCTTGCCTCCATTGTGGGAGAGTTCTGGAAACTTCACATTGCCATCTGCATCACTGGTTACAGGTGGCTTGATTGGGATAGTACATCCAGGATCCTCATACAGGGTAAATTCCCCACCGGGCAGAGGAATCTGATGCTTGTTCACCACCTTAATGGAAACACTGCCGCGCACAAAGCTATTTTTCAGTGTCAAATTAATCTGCTTTATGGCAGCTGTGGGAGTAATCACCAGATTTCCCTCTGTGTTTTTCGCAACACCCATCGGCTCTGTACCCACAAGCGTATAGCCAGACTGAAAACCTGTCAGCGTGGTCTCTACCAGCTCATAGGATTTACCTGGCTTTAACGCCTTGAAGGTGAGTTTGCCCGTGCTGTCCGTTACACCCTGACTAAACGACATACCACGCTTGTTACTAGCCGTGTCCCATAGGTAAAGGGTAAAGGTCACGCCGGGAAGCGCAGTCCCATCCTCCCCTTGCTTCACCAGGGTTAAGCTGGTCTTTTTCGTAGAAGCCGCACCGCCTCCTCCACCGCCGCCTCCTCCTGCGGCCACGGAGTTTTGTTTTTCGCCACCCATGATCGATGTACCCGTTCCCGTGTTGAAGGCGATTTTGTTGGAATAATTCTGATTCTTCGTCATGTCCAGAATATCCGCCGCGTAGGTCAGCACATAAGCACCGTTTCCGTTCGGCAGCTTCACGGTAAAGGAATTGTCTGCCGCATCAGTGGTAAAACTCCACCCCGTTGTCACCTCCGCACCTTTGGCGGCGGCAGGCGCACCCTTGCCGTCAGTTCCTGTGTTGCCGGTCAGAACAGCTTGATACAGCTTGACGGTATCCGAATCCAGCCGCAGACCTGTGGCCAGCGTATCTGTCACAAAGGCATCCGTCAGTGGGACGTGGAACGGGTTAATGGTTACCGCGTATTCAATTTGTTCGTTGGCGTTGTTCGGTTTACCAGACTTATTGAGGCCGTGGTTGGAAATGGTCTGATTGACGTCAGAGGATACCGGATCAAATTCCTCTCCAAACGCCTTTCCACTCATCTTAATGTTGTTGCTCAACAGAACATCATTTCCCTTGCCAAAGCCCAGTTTATCCGGGTCGATGCGTGTCTGGAATGTGACCGTGGTTTTTGCGGAAACATTGCCCAGGTTGATGGTCAAAAGCTGTCCGGTTTGCGATGCCGTGACCGATGTGGCCGGAGGTGCCCCGTTCACCTGCAGGGAGCCATCTACATAGGTCAGACCATCCGCCAGCATATCCGTGAGAACCACATCGCCCAGAGGCATCCCGCTCTCGTTCACTGTAACCGTCCACTGGATTTGTCTGTTTGCGTAATCATATATCGGTTTTTCTTTTTTTAGAATCGGACTGGAGACATCTGCTGTGGCACTTGATGTCGGGTTAGATGCCTGACCGCCTAATGTCATGGTTCCTGTTACGGTGTTTGTTGCCTTTTTATATGTTGTGATGTTCCCGGCAAAGACACAGGGGTCATTGAGCTGGGTAACGTAGGTAACCGTAATGGATGTATTGCCTACATCGCCCACGGTGAATTCCAGCTTACCACTATCCTCCTTTAGAGTGAGCAAGGACGTACCTGTACCAATTTTCACACCACTTGTTCCATCTGACATAATGGAGCAGGTTTTTCCTGTCCAGTCCGTATCTGAAATGGTAATCTCTCCGCTGTATTTACCATCAAATTTTACTTTGATGCCACCGACCCAATAGCCCGGGATTGCATCCCAGTTCAGTGAGGAACCCGTCGGATGTGCTGTGCCATGGCAGGGAATATCCTTTCCAATGCTGCCGAAATCATCCGTCAGCTTCGCCTTAGACAACTCCGCTTTGTTGGGATTGATGGTCACCGTCCATTGGCTGCTTCTTGCGCTGCGGAGATATCCCTCCTTCTTGCCGCCGTCAAAGCCCTGATTCACCTTGGTCAGCGGCGCAGTGCTGACACCGGCGCCCTTGCCCACCCCAACGATCACGGTGGGGGTATAGTCTACACCATCTATTGTAAAATCGAGCTTGGCGGTGTTTATACCTAAATCGTCGCCCTTCTCGTAAAAGGCTTCCTTTACTTTGGTATCGTACACCAAAGTTGCCTTTCCTGCAGAATCAAACGACCCATCCTGCAGCGTCAGGGAGAAGGATTTCGTCGCCGCATCCACCGTCAATGAATGTGGTGTTCCATTCAATGTCGGTGCTTTGGCAGAACCACTATTCGTAGTGACCAGCTCAAGGCTGTCCGGCAGTGTATCCGTCAAGGTGATTGTTTTCCCTGTCGGTATGACCCCGCGGTCTACCGTCACCGTCCAACGGAGCAGACGCCCGTCTGCGCCCACCTTTTCCACCTTTTTTGATAGATAGGTGGTCTTATCCAGCGTATATGTTGCGGTTCCCTTGATGCCCATCGACTTCAATTCGCCGCCTGCTGATTCCTTCCCCCACAGAACCGCTTGATTGGTAAGTTTTCCTCCCTGACTGACCGCTGCGTTGCTGCCAGGCGTCGGCAAAGAGAGGTCTGTGCTAATTTTCGTTGGGTAGGCTATGGTAATCGTCTTCTCCCAGTTAGTTTTGTCTTCTCCCATATCGGAAATCGCCAGTATTCTGGCAGCACTGTCATACGTAACCGTTACACCGCTGATTTTCGTGCCATCCCGCATGACAGACACTTTGCTGGAGTCGACAGACCCATCGGCATTTAAAAACGCTGGGCTCATTCCCGAACTCAGCGTATCACGGATTTGAAATCCAGTCTTTTCCGTGTTCCGGTAAGGCGTGTAGGTAATACTCCAGTTCAGAAGGTTCTGGTCACTGGAGTCTTTCGCTACTGCTTTTGTCAGCCCAGCCTCCTGTTCCCTGATTTCCTCATCCTCAAGCCCTACCGTGACAGTAGTACTACTGGTCAATTCAATTTGGTAGCGGTTAACTACCCCTGCTACGGGAGAAGCTTCCGCTTTGACAAATTCACAGCCAAAGTAGAAATGTGTCCCCGTAACTTCATGATCATTGCTATCAATAAAATCCTTGGTAAAGGTCAGCGATGCGCCGGAGGGGTCCCACTTGAGTGTGGCAAAATTACTTTCCGATCCATCCGCGTGTGTCAGCTTTAAATCCTCGTTACCTGTCCCTGTAACCTTCAAGCCTTTGGGAATCGACACCTTGTAGGATGTGTCTGCCAGTATCGTTGCAGTTTCGGTAATGTTAAACTCATAATACAAGAGCATTTGACCTGGTGTTTTGATAAGATAGTCCTTGCCTGTCACCTTTGTTCCGGTGGCCGGTGTGGTTCCCTCATACCATTCCACCTTTGTAATCGTTGCAATATCCTCCAGTTTTCCGCTGCCCGCCGCAAAGACTGACAGGGGCAGGAGGGAACACAGCAGAATGACGCAGAGCAGCAAACTCCTCAGACTCTTTTGTATCTTCATATAAACACTTTTTTCCATTTCTCTTTTTATAAAGTTCTTTCTTTACCCCAGAAAAACAGGGCAACAGTACCAGGACCGGTATGGCTGCCGATGGTGGTACCCACACTGCTGATTTCGATTTCCTCCACCTTAGGGAAACGTTCCCGGATAAGCTTTGCCACGCTCTCTGCATCCTCCAGACAGGCAGAATGGGAAATAAACACCTTGCCTGTGTAGACAGTGCCCTGATCCCCATATTCTTCCATACGGTCCACAATGGTACGGATCACTTTATTCTTCCCACGAACCTTACTGCGTGGAATCAGTTTTCCCTCGGAATTGACATTCAACAGTGGACAAATTCCTAACATACCGCCCACAAAGCCGGAGGTTTTGGAAACCCTTCCGCCTTTGATATAAAAGGTGAGGTCCGTAGAGAAAAACCATGCCTGCGCCTCCAGCTTATGTGCCTCTGTCCACCGGTATAAGTCATCTATGGACATTCCCTCGTCTCTTAAATCTGCCAGCTTGTCCATCAGCATGCCATAGCCTGCAGAAGCATTCAGGGAATCCACGATATACACCTTGCGTTCCGGGTACTTCTCTTCCATCATGTCCCTGGCAAGCATGGCAGAGTTTAATGTGCCGGAAATACCGCTGGACAGGGTAGCATGCAAAATGTCCTTTCCTTCTTTTAAGAAAGGCTCGAAATAGTTGCAGAATTCATCTGCGTTTATCTGAAAGGTTTTGGTTTCTGCACCGTCCTGCATGGCTTTATAAAACTGGTCAAAGGGCATGCTTTTGCCCAGATCATCCATATATTGTCTGCCATCCATTTCATAGTGAGAGCAGATGTAGGAAATGTTCCGATTAATAAAACGCTGCTCCAGCAGATCTGCTGTGGAACAACAGCTGATAACGTAATCATTCATAAAAAATCCTCCTTATTTCTCCCGTCTGGTTACCGTTCACAGAACCATCCATGAACGGCAACCTCCTTACTAGTGTAATATAGAAAGCAGGATAACACAAGGAGAAAAATGCTTTATTCTTCGGCATTCTCTGCCACTTTGCTTGCTCTGGCAGCGACTTCCTTCTCCTGTACATCGGAGGGAGCCTGCTCATAGCGGGCAAATTCATAGGAGTACTCACCTCTGCCTCCGGTCATGGAGCGCAGGTCTGTACAATAACCGAAAAGACAGCTCTGGGGAATCTCTGCCTCAATCATCTGCTTACCATCGGGCTGAGGATTCATTCCCAGCACTCTGCCGCGGCGCTTGTTCAGATCTCCCATCACATCTCCGGTATAGGTATCGGGAATCAATACATGTAAGGTTGCAATGGGCTCTAACAGAACCGGTCCTGCTTCCATAAAACCTTTCTTAAAGGCCTGCAGTGCAGCGGTCTTGAAGGCCATCTCGGAGGAGTCCACCGGATGATAGGAGCCATCGTAGAGAACTGCCTTTACCCCCACCACCGGATAGGCAGCCAGAGGTCCTCTCTGGACACCTTCCTGAATTCCTTTTTCCACTGCCGGGAAATAGTTTTTAGGTACTGCACCTCCTACAACCTCCTGTTCAAACACATAAGGTGCATTCAGGTCTCCGGAGGGTTCAAAGCGCATCTTGACATGACCGTACTGACCGTGTCCTCCGGACTGTTTTTTATATTTGTATTCCACATCGGATTTCTTGCGGATGGTTTCGCGGTAAGCTACCTTGGGTTTGCTTAATTCCACCTGAACCTTATACTCATTGAGAAGCCGGCTGACAACGATCTCCAGGTGCTGTTCACTGATTCCATACAGAAGCAGCTGATGGTTTTCCGCATCGTTCACCACTTTCAGGGTCTGATCTTCATGGGTCATCTTTTGCAGAGATTGCGCCGCTTTATCCACATCTGCCTTATTGGGTACTTTGTAACGCATGTAGGTATAAGGCGCACTGATTTCTGTTTTTCCATACTGGATGGTCACTGCCTTCGTAGATAAGGTATTGCCGGTGCGGGCTGCCGTCAGTTTTGCAATGGCACCGATATCTCCGGCATGGATTTCCGGCACTTCGTAGGGCTTGCTTCCCTGCAGGATATACAGCTTGCCGATGCTTTCCTCAATATCTTTATCTTTATTATAGATGACATCCCCTGCTTTAAAGACACCGGAACAGACTTTGATCAGGGAGTATTTTCCGATAAAGGGATCCACAATGGTTTTAAAGATATAAGCTGACTTCGGTTTGGAGAAGTCGTAGTTTGCTTCAAAGATGGCATTGGTCTTTAAATTTACGCCGGCACACTTGCGCTGTTCGGGGCTCGGCAGATACTTCACAATGTCATCCAGCAAGGTATAAACACCCTGGCAAAGAATGGAGGAGCCCATACTCATGGGTACGATGGAGCATTCGTTCACATTGGTACGAAGGGCTGCACGGATCTCGGCCTCCGAGAAGGTCTCCCCATTGAAATAGCGTTCCATCATATCCTCACTGGTCTCTGCCACCGCTTCCATCAAAGTATCGCGGTACAGGGTAAGGTTTTCTTTACTATAGTCAGGGATTTCGCATTCTACGGCATCCTTGTCTTCCCAGCGGTATGCCTTCTCAGCAATGACATTCACATAGCCCACAAATTTCTCGTTTTCACGGATAGGGAAATGGAAGGGTGCCATCTTTTTGCCGTATTTATCGGTCATTTCCTCCACCACATTTTTGAAGGAGGCATTGTCGATATCCATATCGGTAACAAAAATGAAACGGGGCAGATTATATTTATCACATAACTCCCAGGCTTTTTCTGTTCCCACTTCAATGCCATTCTTACCGGATACAACGATAACAGCTGCATCCGCTGCGGAGACGGCTTCCTCCACCTCTCCCACAAAATCAAAGCTTCCAGGTGTGTCCAGAAGATTGATCTTCGTGCCTTCCCATTCCAGAGGAATAATGGAAGTGCTGATTGAAATCTGTCGCTTCTGCTCTTCTTTTCCGAAATCACTGACGGTGTTTTTATCGGTTACTTTGCCCATACGGGATGTAATCCCCGCCAGGTAAGCCATAGCTTCCACTAACGTTGTCTTTCCAGCGCCACCATGTCCCAGCAAGCAAACGTTGCGAATTTTGTCTGTTGTGTAAACATTCATAATGCATTCCTCCGGTTCATAAAATTTTGATAGCTATATTTTACTAAATATATTTTAGAAATACAATATTTATTTGATATTTTACACAATATTTTATTAAATTCAGACTTTGCATGTTGTGTACTGGTTATAAGTTTGACTTTGTCCTGCTAAAATGGTATTCTTACAACAGAATTTGGTTAAGGAGAGACATGGTTACTATGGAAAATATTACCTGTGGTTTCATTGGTCTGGGGCTCATCGGCGGTTCCATCGCAAAGGCGCTCCGGGCAGCTTATCCCAAGATGCGCATCATTGCCTATGACCGGGATAAGGCAACCTTAAAGCTGTCCGAAGCAGACGGTGTGGTCAATGCTTCCTTTCCCTATATAGGCTCTCAGTTTGGCACTTGCGATATTATCTTTTTATGCGCACCGGTGTCCAATAATGACGAAAATCTATTGGAGTTAAAACAATATCTGTCCCCTGACACCCTGTTAACCGATGTGGGCAGTGTGAAGACGGATATTCATGAACATATCAAGGCGGCCGGTCTGGAAGGGCAGTTTATCGGCGGTCATCCCATGGCGGGAAGTGAGCGCACAGGCTACCTGAACTCTAAAGCCCTTCTTCTGGAAAATGCCTATTATATCCTGACACCTACCGAATCTGTCCCGAAGGAAAAGGTGGAGCTGTACCGGCAGTTAGTCCTTGGCATGAATGCGATTCCTTTCATCCTTTCCTGTGACCAGCATGACTATATTACAGCAGCAGTGAGTCATGTTCCCCATGTGGTATCCGCTTCCCTGGTGAACCTGATAAAACATTCCGATTCCAAAGAACATCTGATGCGGATGATTGCTGCAGGAGGTTTCAAGGACATCACCCGGATTTCCTCCTCTTCTTCCGTGATGTGGCAGCAGATCTGCCTCACCAATCGGGATAATATTGTAAATCTGCTGGATGATTACATGACAGAGCTAAAAAAGATCCGGGAACAGGTAAGCGAAGGAAACGAACAGGAAATTTATGATTTCTTTGACAGTGCCAGAATTTACAGGGACACTTTCTCCAACAGTTCCTCCGGTCCTATCAAGAAGAATTTCAGCTTAAAGGTGGATATTCCGGATCAAGCAGGAGCCATTGCCAGGATTGTGGATCTTTTGTCCGAGCATAATTTAAGCATCAAAAATATCGGCATCTCTCACAACCGCGAATACGAGGAGGGGTTGATGTTTCTGGAGTTTTACGAGGAGAGCAGCCACGATGCTGCCTTTGAGCTATTAACCTCTCACGGCTATAATGTGCATTAAAAAACAGGCGGGTCTTTTATAAAGATCTGCCTGTTTTTAACTAAAATTATGGTTTCATGGATTCAACAGTAT
>CAKRNW010000101.1 GCA_934371505.1 uncultured Lachnospiraceae bacterium | reverse complement strand
GCAGACAGTACCAGGTTATCTGCCTGTATCGTTCCAGTCCCTGCATTTGACCTGACAGTACCAATGACACCTCCTACTGAGAGAAAGTTTTCCTCACTGCCGCACTCCTTGTCCTGGAGAGTGGTGCTGTCCGTCTGGTACAAAATCTTGTTATTTTTCAGACTGCTATTATAAAGCTTCAGGGTTCCGGTCAGGGAACAGGCTCCTACAAAGCCTCCGGCGGCACTGCCTCCTGCCACCAGCGCATTCCCATTTTTCGGGATGGAGGCGGTAATGGTGCAGCCCTCCACCTGGACATTTTCTATGCGGGTGTCCTTGGAGGCACTGATACTTCCCGCTACACCGCCGGCATCCATGCCGGAAACGGTTACCCCGGATACCACAAGGGGGGTTGTTCCCTTTTCCGGGTTGAGATACAGGCTGCCTGTACTCATTCCAAGCTGACCAAAAAGTCCTCCCGCTGCCTGACCACCGGTTACGGTTCCACCGTCCACCAGCTTACTGCCAGCTTTTCCCTTCAATAAAACATAATAATTTCCACTTCCATCGTAATAGCCGCCGATACCTCCAGCATACATTCCGGTTACAGTATTGTTCTTCGCCGATAACTCAGCTACAAAGTTGGATTCCTCCTTACCGCTGTTATTTACTGCGGTAAGATACCCCCGCACACTGCCAAAAATTCCCCCGGCAGTAAAGCGGTTTACATTATTCCGGGTGGTATCTCCCAGGGAACCTCTGTCGGCAAAAGTAGTAACGGTAAGATTTTCCGCGGTAACAGCTCCTGTCACCACAAGGGAACTGCCTGCTCCGGTATATCCTACTACTCCGCCCACGCTTACCGGGAAGGATGATTCAGTCGCTATCGCTCTTGTATCTCCTGCTTTCACTGTGGCAGTTGATACACTACATTCCTTCAAAGTCAGTTTTCCGGTGTTACCTGCCACACTGCCCACCAGACCGCCCACACCTTTCTTTCTGTTCTTATTGGTAATGGAAATGGTGTCGGAGGCCTGAATGGTACATGCTTTACCCGCAGCGGTGCTTTTTACGGTAACTTTCTCCAAGGTCAGTGTACCACTGCATTTTCCAAGGACTCCACCCTGTCCGTTTTCTGTATTAGAGGCGGTGCTAGGGGATTTTTCCTGTACCGTCACATCGGTGACGGTAATCTGTTTCAAACTGCTGCCTGATTGGTTATAAGTACCGTATTCCCCGATGATACCACCGGTTGAAATGCCGGAGGTTATGGTGCTGTCCGTGACCTTCACATTTTCTCCGTTCACTTTCACTGCCTTTGTCTCACCAATGACAGCACCAGCCTGTTTTTGAGCATCCAATATGACATTCTGCACCGTGAGGGGATGGGATTCCGTGCCATTTATCACAATCTGTCCATTGTTCACATAACCAATTAGACCACCGGCATCCTCGCTGGAACTGCTAAGTTTCAGCCATTCCACTGCGGCATCGCTACCAGTGTTGTTGATTTTGAGCGTGCAGCTTGCATTTAGGTTTACATAACCCACCATACCTGCGGTGCAATCCCTACCTGTGATGGATACAGGATTGTCCTTGGTTCCTGCCACCCTGCAGTCTGTGATTGTCACATTCTGGTTTCCATCCACATAGCCAATCAGCCCTGCCGCTGCATGTAAAGTGCCATTCTTTCCTTTCCAGCTTCCTCCATCAATCTGCTCTTCCGTGACGGTAATTTTCCGCAGCGTCATTTTGGCACTGCTTACATAGCCTGCCAGACCACCGGCATACAGCATATAATAAGGCGTGCCCTTTGCAGTAATCGTTCCCTTCAGATTCAAATTCTGAATGATAAACCCATCGGTTTCGTAGCAGCTTGCATCCTGATAACCCACAATGGTGTTAAACAGTCCACTGCGGCGCAGACAAGTAGGAAATACCGTACCCAGAGTGGGATTCACCGTGTAGTCCATTGCCAGACCTTCCAGTGCATACTTGACGGTACTCCCCTGCCCGTCAAAGTTTCCCCGGAAGGTAGAGCCTGTACTGTCTGTAGCATTATACAGGGAACCAATTCCCCGGAATGCCTGACCAAAGACTGTCAAATCATACGTCTCATCCTTCGCCAACTGCCAGGTGGTATGATATGTCGTTCCGTTTACCTTGCCCAGTGGGTTCAGTATGGATACCTTGTCCAGAATATACGTTGCATAATTGCTCCCTGTAATGCCCAGATACTTATAAAGATAAGGATAGCTTGCCTTATCATCATAGGTTACTGCCTTTTGATAATCACTCTCTGTTCTATCCTGCGTTCCCAGCTTGTCATAATCTGCCCTTCGACTCCTGGACAGTTCCGTATAGCCCATAGTGGATTTCGTAGCATTTGGCACCATATTGAGCGCATCTGCATTGAGTGCCATGCTCATAACCTGCAATGCCGCCGCATTGGGAAGGGTCACTGTTATCTGACCCGCTTTAGGCTCTGTTATGGTCGCCGGACTGTCTTTAAACTGGGCATCCAGATAAGCACCATTTACAATATCATAGTAAGGAATCAGGGACAGATTGCCATGTCCTGCCTTTTTCCCTTTCTGCCAGATAGCAGAGGTCTTATCACTGGCACCTTCGTAAAGGACATAGCCGTCCTCCACTCTGCCACATACGGCTCCCACATAGTAAATAATATCCCGATTACTACAGGAGTCGTTAATTTCCTCCTCATTTTTATATAAAGTAAATGTTCCCAGGTCACTCCCCAGCGATACATTTCTGAGATTCAGTCCGCCTCTCTTGACCAGACCTACATAACCGCCTACCGCCGCAAAAATAAATCCTGTGGAATTCGGTACCAGGGAAAACTCACCGCTTACCTCTACATTATCTATGATATTGTCGCCGCCTAAGATACAGCCAATGACACCGCCTGCCGCACCGTCGGTCTTAATGGTGGTGCGTCCGTCCTTATTGATACCTTTAGGGATGACAATCTTCATATCCTTTACCACAGCACCCTTGGCATACTGCAAAAATCCATAGGTTGTATAAATCTGTGAACTATTCTTTTGAGGCAGGGTCACCGTATAGTTGTTTCCACTCTCATCCTTTCCAGACCAGACGCCGATAAAGGGGCGCTCACTGGTGCCAAAGCCAACGAAACTGTCCACAAGAACCTTATAGTTTCCGCTGGTAATTCCCGATAAATCTATGTCCCCGCTCAACTGGTAGTACGCTTGACTCAGTTCGTCCCTGGTGGGGAACGCCCCCTCCCCAAAGGTATAAAGGGTATGTCCTGTGGACTTATCACAGAAGTCTACGCCGGTATTTCGCTTATTCACCTTCCAGTTGGTAAAGGAATCCGCATTTTCCCCATCCTTCGTACTTAAATAGCGGTACAAAGTGAGGAACTGCTTGACAGAACCAATGAGGTAGGGGTCTTCGTAAGTGCCACAACCTTTATCTAAATCACCGGTTTTCGGGTTGACCTCAATCTCCTGTTTCATGTAGACATAGGGTTTGTAGTAATTCTTCTTCCAATTTTCCTTAACCTCTGGCTTATTCTCAAACACACGGATATGATTATCTTCCCCGGTATACATCCAGTATTCTGTGGTATCATCCAGCTCTTTTCCCCAGGTTACCTTGTCTTTAGCCTCTTCCTCGCTGAACAGATACAAGCCTCTGCCGATATTCTGGTCGGAATTCGTGGCAAAATTATAGTTGTACAGGAAGGAGGCAAACGCCAGCACATCTCCGTTGTGTTTCGGGGATGCCTGGGAAGCATCAGCGTCATCCGCAATCTTCATATTGCGGAACTGCAGCTTCAGGTTGGTGACCTTGTCGTCGCCAGCTGCTCCGATGAGAGCCGCCGCCGCTTTTTTGCCACCCGCTCCGGTATTGGTATAGCCGGTCATGGAAATTCCGTTAAAAGTGACATCCACGGTAGTGGTCTGGGTTCCTGTGCCTGCTGCAATTTTGGCTATCAACAAGCCATCTTCCTCTTTTCCCGTTTTCTGATAGTCTCGTACCCATAAATTCTTTAAGGTGAGGTTCTCAAAGGTACCGCCACCCGTTAAGGTTCCGCTGATCAGCGCACCACTGTTATTTCCATCCAGATTGGCAACGGTGCCCTCCAGGGTAAAATCCTTCGCTGTCACACCGCCGGTGGGGTTGTACAGAAGTCCCGCATGAAGTCCCTGGTGCTGTCCCATGTTGCTGTTCATCTGATCGGCATGGAATTTTACCGTAGCCGGATCCTCCTTTGTTCCGGTCAGGGATGCGCCCTTTACTGTGGATGCGGGATAGAAGCTGACATTTCCCAGATCCAGGTTTCCCTTTAATGTATAGGACTCATTTCCGTAGTCATTCTCGTCAAAGCACTTCCTAAAAACAGATTTCGGCGTGCTGGTGGCATTATGAACGGCACTCCAGATTAACATTTTCTCCGGTGTATCCAGTTCGTGTCTGGTGATTTTGGATGCCGTACCTCCTGCATGTTTGATGGTTCCATCTGCATTGATTGTCTGGAACAAATCATAATAGTAAACGGTCAGTTGATTTGTCTTGGGCTTTGGGTTCTTATACGTTGCCTGATTGGTATAACAGTATTTTGGGAAGTTTTTCGTACTGTCATGTAAAGAAACAATGCCAGTATAGTTTTTTTGATCGTCCTTCGTACAATAGACTATCTCATCAAACTCTCCTGCTGTGTCCACTGTGGCACCCTTACAGCTATAGTCCACCACATCTGCTGCCAGAGCCTGACCATACGCCGCCAGAAATGCACTTTTGGCACCTGTTTTCATCGTGAGTCTATTTAAATCCACCTTCTCAAGGGTCAAATATTGTTCTTCTGCGGTGTCCGTGGCAAATAAAAGAGCGCCCGTACTTCCCTTGGAATCAATTGTTGCTCCTGCGGAATCCACGGTAACCTTCTTCATGCTTCCCTGCATCGTCCGCCAGGTATGTCCCAGGAAACCACCACAGTTTCCTCCACTTGTCGTGGTTAAATTCCCTCCAAGGGTAATTCCATCCAGTGCCACCTTTGCATTTTCCATCCGGGTAATGAATCCGCTATACTCATTGACATTCCCGGCATTGATGACTGACGCGAGTGTCACATTGGATGCAGTTACGGTAAACAGGGTGTCACTGCTCTCCTTTGCCAGCACACCACCGATGGTATCGCTGTTATTTTCAAACTTTTTCTCCATCTGTACATCGGAAAGGGTCATTCCCTCTCCTTTTGACTGATAAGCAATCCCTCCTGTACCCTTGGCATTTTCTATGGTGCCTGTGATGATCAGATCAGAAAAGCTGGTGTTTCCACCCAACGTGGAGAAGATACCGGTTCTGTTTTGTTTCCCACGGCTGGTCTGGGTAATGGTCGTACTCCCTGATACCCCTTTCAGACTGCCCTGGAACAGATACTGCTTATCGGCATCATCATTCTCTTTATCATTCCGGTTCACGGTAATAATCCCCGTGGTTTCATAGGAAATATCCGCATCCCCATCCAGGGTATATGCCCCGGATAAAAGTGCGGGAATTCCCGACTGATTGGGTGAGCTGCTGCCAAATGCCTCCATGCCGAAATTACCCTGGGTATTTAAGGCAATGGCAAGGGTTTCCATGCCTGCTGTACCCGTTAGTGTCCAGATACTGCCAGAACCGCTTACAGCATAGCCCTTCACGGTTCCCACCTGTTCCAGAGAACCATCGCCACCGATGAGTTTTTGGTCTCCCTTTGCCTGGTTGCGGAATACGCCGCCATACTGTCCGATTTCCTCCGGATTTTTAGCAACATCGTTAAGGTCAAGCTGGGAGGCTCCGTCTACTTTTCCTTCTACACTGGTAAGATAAATGAGAGACTCCGACTGGCTGCCCACCAGTGCGCCGCAGCTTCCTCCGGACAGAGAACCGGGCTGGACAGAAATCCTTCCCTCCAACGCCAGTGCGGAGGGACTACTTCCATTCTGCACCGTTCCCACGATGCCGCCGGTAGCGGTATCACCTTTCAATGTACACCCCGTCATAATCTTCGGGGTTTTTACCATGCTTTTGCTGTTGTTCAGACAGCCCAGGATTCCACCTACATGGGTGCAGTTTTCCATGTTTGCAGATACCGTGACTGTAGGCACACAGAAATTCACGCCATCTATCCGTCCTGCAAAGCCTCCGGCACCTGTGGCGTATCGAATATGTCCACTAATTGCAATATTCTTACATTCCAGGTTAAAGTCACTGGTAATGTCGCCAAACAGTCCTCCTGCGTACCCTTTGTTATTATTGTTCGTTTCAATCGTTGCATTTCCCGTATAGGTATCCAGTTTTATAGTAATCTTTGTAGAAACCTTACCCAGCAGACCGCCGGCACTGCCCTGCTCCCGGCTGGCAGTCACGGTTCCGCTTATGGTCAGAGGTTTCGCCACTTCCAGTGTGGTGCCTTCCTCACAGAAGCCCAGCAAACCACCTACCGTCTGCCCACCGTTGACCTTTGCATCTATGGTAATAGTGTCATCCCCGATTACGGTCAGCTTGCTGTCCCCAGTTCCTTTACAAAGTTTTCCGGCAAACTGTCCGGCATATTCTCCATCCTGTACCTTAAAACTCTGGCACAGAGTCAGTTTCGAGGTATTCCAGGTGTAGCTGCCTGTTACCACGCCAAAATAACCGCCTGCTGCGGCAGTTCCTGTCACCTCTGCCGCTGTCCAGCTGCTATTCTCCGCAGTGATTGTGACATTATCTCCCAGACTGCCCGCGATACCTCCGGCATTCTTTCCTGTTATATTATTAATTCCAGAGTTAACATTTGTAATATAAATCTTTGCGTTATCTCCAATGCTGCCTGCGATAATACCGACGTTCTCACCGGTGTTTTTAATAACGCCAGTTATGTCAATGTCATGAATCTTGATTTCATCCGTATTTTCGCCGGAAACCTGGATGTTTTTAGCGATTGCCGCAGACGCTCCGTCCACACAGGTAAAGTCAAACTGGTAGATTTCCGCGCCCTCTCCCAGATAGGCAAAGAGGGGTTTATCCAGTTCAAATTGAAAACCGCTGGCATAATAGCAGGACATTTTTCCCCGGAAGGGATGGTCTGCACTTCCAAATCCCTCAAACCCACTGATATCCGAGATTTTCCACACCTTTTCACTTCCGGTGGTTCCTATCTGGAAACGGATGCCCTCGAAATCATAGCTTTGGGTCAGCTTTTGCAGGAGCAGGAAATCCTCTGCTTTTGCAATATAATAGGTAATTCCTGTTTTATAATAATCCTTATAGGCAGTTTCATCCGCTACATCTGCCAGTGCTTTACTTCCCGCAGGAGTATCTGCCTCTCCATCATAAAGGGCAATCTCGTCCTCTGTCAGTTCTTCGTCTTCCTCCGGTACATCTTCCTCATCCTCTTCGGGATTCTCACTGTCTCCGGTGTTTTCGCCTTCTCCGGTGCTGCCGCTTTCGCTGGTATTTTCATTATTTCCGGTATTGCCGCCTTCTCCGGTGCTGCCGCTTTCGCTGGTATTTCCATTATTTCCAGTATTGCCGCCCTCTCCGGTGCTGCCGCTTTCGCTGGTATTTCCATTATTTCCAGTATTGCCGCCCTCTCCGGTGCTGCCACTGCCGCCGGTGCTGTCTCCGCCTTCGCCTTGTCCGGAAGTGCTGCCGCCCGCCTGGGTCTTTCCTTCCTCCGGCTGGCTGGAAGAGCTACTGTTCACGGTGTCCTCCGTCAAAGCCCCTCCGGTATCTTCTGCCGCATATGCAGTTGTTTTCCAATCTAACCAGCAATTGTCTGATACTAACAGGCACACAATCAAAAGAACGGAAAATATCCGCATCCACTTACGCCGCATGTACAACTAACTCCTTTATCTAATCTGAAATCTGATTGCCTTTCACTACATAAACAAAATTCTGCTGTGCCTCCGCACTCTTTACCCTAGTGTTGTATTCCGTCTCCCGGAAGAATCCGATATTGATGGAAGCGTAGGCATTTACCGGAACGGTGATGGCGTAAATCGGATCCATATCGTCCCAATCCGTCCAATCCCAGTCCGTGTATCTGGTCAGGTCTGCTTTTGTTACCGTTTTGGGTAGCTTCTTTCCACTTTTTTCCCAGGCAAGCCAGGCACTGGAAAACCGGTCAATATCATAAACCGTACCGTTCCAGTACAGTGTCACCATTTCCGTGTTTCCACCGTCCTCCTGGCTGACACCGCCGGTAGTGATTTTATAGTTGAATTCCGACTGTTTCTGTAGGTATTCAAACTGCTCTTTCGGCGTATCTCCGTTGGTATTGAATCCGAAGGATTTCAGAAATTTTCCGGCATCACTGCGGGTCTGCAGCATAATCTTTCCCTTTAACCGTTCTGTGAGGAGGGCACCGTCTGCGGTTTTGACCCGGACATAAATGGGCACCGCTTTCCCTGATGGGGCAGTTACCTTGATTTCGTAGCCATCGCTCAATGCCTGCCCACCGGTAAGGATATTGTTAAAGCTTGCCGGATTATCCTGGGTAATGGTTTTGGTTTCCGTC
>CAKRNW010000100.1 GCA_934371505.1 uncultured Lachnospiraceae bacterium | reverse complement strand
AATAGTCTTGAAATCATTGCAGAAAGTCTGAAATATTGTGAAAACCCCAGACTGAAAGAACTGGGGTATCGTAGAGCGAATTTTTTAGCCCATGATTACTTTATGCTCTATCGGGTAGAAAATCAGACAGTCATCATCGATAGTATTTTCCACGAATTACAGGACTATGAACATAAAATATTATAGAAATTTACCACCTGGGGGAAATCACTTCCCCCAATTTTCTTTCCAAAATTCTGTAAAGGTCTTCACAGACACCCCATCTCTAAACTGCAGCTGATAGCAATACTCCCCATCAAACCAGAACGCATAAGCATAGCTGTCGCTGTCCGTATTTCCTGATAGCCAGATTTCCGAACCATCAATCGTTATCGGTCTTTCACCGGCATACTGCTGGGCGAAATCCTCCATGGAAGTGGCAGTGTCATCCTTCCATTTTAAATACACCAGCAGCCTGGAATCGGAACTATCCGCATAATAGATAGCCGCCGTGCCATTGGATGCGGAATAAGTCACGGATTCCACCGCAAAAGGGAAATCGGTCAAATCCTCTAAGGGCATTTCCAGTGCCGCAGACAAATCCTCCAGGGAGCCGTAAGTGGCATCCGATTCCGAAGAATCCTCCAGAGAAGAAGAAAAACGATCCACGTTAGTGGAACCCAAATCCGGCGCGGCACCTTCCACAGCCTCCTCCGGGGAATCCTCCACCGCAGCCTCCTCCGTCATGGTGGCGCCCACCATTCCCTCCGGCAGGGACTCTGTGGAACCTGAGGTGTCCATGGCTGAGGATTCGGCAGACATCGTTGCATTTTCCGTGGAATCTTGGGTGCGGAGCTGTTTTACACCAAACGCAAGTCCTACCACAAGTACCAGAGATGCCACAATGGACAGATACCTTTTCCAGTAAATCACAGGGGCAGTCTTAGAAGGTTTACAGGTGCCCACCTTCTTGTCAGCCTCCTGCTCCAGCGTTTCCAGGATGCGTTCCCGCATTTCCCCGCTGACTTCGACAGGCTCCATCATTTCCTGATAGTTCTTCCTAAATAAATCATGCATAGTCGTACACCTCCTGCAGGATTTCCTTCAAACGCTCCCTTCCCCGTTTTAAATCCGAGCGCACAGTAGACTCTTTGCGCTGCAAAATCCGGGCAATTTCCCCGGTAGCATATCCCTCCTGATAAAAAAGATGAATGACCTCACGGTACTTTTCAGGCAGAGACTTTACTGCCTCCCATACAAAAGAAAGATCCTCCGATTCCTGCCCGGCAAGGGTTTCCTGCAGCTCATCCAAATCCTCCGCCTGGCGAATCCGGTTACTGCGGATGCGGTTTTTGCTCAGATTGGCAGCCACCTGCATCAGCCAGGACTTGGCGTGCGGCTCATTTTCAAAAACAGGCGCCGTATGGATAAACTGCACCAGCGTGTCCTGCAGCACCTCCTCCGCGTCTGCCATGTTGTGGAGATAGGAATAGGCAAGACGCAGAATCGCGTTCCCGTAAGTGTCCAGATAATGCTCCGCCTCGGCGTTGATGCTCCGGCTCTGTGCTGCCGTCTTATCTGCCACCGCGGGATACACTGTTGCGGAGTTTGCCAGCGCTGCCACAATTTGCTCCCGCAGTCCTGTAGTTTTGGAAAAGACAGCCACCAGCTGGACAAAATCCTCCCGGATTTTTTCCCGCAAGGGTGTGCCATAAGCGCTGCTGGTCTGCCAACGTTCATTGGAGTATAATGTCAGTACCATAGTGAAATCCTTGTTTTGAGTGTAGTTGTGTATGCTGCCTGCATCGATGCTTTCAACACCAGTATAACTGCCCCGCCCGGGAGGGGCAAGTTTTTCTACACTCTATGATCAATCCTATGATCAATACAAACCAAAAACAAAAAATGTTGCAGAACCGTGAAACTTTTTCAGGCTCCCCCAGGTCTAATTTTTAGAAAGCACAAAGGAGGTGGTGGGTGTGCAGTTACTTTCCGGAAAGAAAACAAAAGAAAAAGCGGTGGAGGAAACCATCCTCGCCAACTATGACAAATATTACCGGCTGGCATACAGCTATGTTCACAACGAGGCAGATGCCGCCGACATCGTACAAAATACAGCCTACCGGGCGATTCGGGCGGGCAAGACCCTGAAAGAAGCTGACTTCGCAGCCACATGGGTGTACCGGATTTTATTAAACGAAATTTTCCGCGTCTGCAAGGCAAAGCCGGAACAGATTTCCCTGGACACCATGAGAGCGGAGCAGGGCAGCCAGGCAGAGCCTTCCGCAGAGGACTCCTACACCGATGTGGATTTGGCAAACGCCATGGAAACCCTTTCCCCGGAGGACAAAATGGTCATACAGCTTCGCTACTATGAAGATTTGAAACTGGAACAAATTGCAGGAATTCTGCAGGAAAACATAAGCACCGTCAAAAGCAGACTCTATCGCAGCATGAAAAAACTGCGGATTGCGTACGCAGGGGAGGAATCTTGATGAAGCAGGAAAGAGAGAACGAACACAATCTGGAAGCGCTGCGCACCTCTTACGAGAGCCAGCACATGCCCAAAGAACGGGTGGAACAGATGAAAAAGGAAATGGAGAGAGCCAAAATGAAAAATAGAAAAGAAGAAAAAGTAACCCATTGGAGACATGGCGTAGGTATCGCCGCCGCAGTCCTGGCAGCCTTTATCATTCTGCCAAACACCAGCGCATCCGTGGCGCACGCCATGAGCGATATCCCCCTGCTGGGACGCCTGGTGGATGTGGTCACCTTCCGCAGCTACCAGTATGAGGATGACAGAAATTCCGCCGATGTGGAAGTGCCCGGCGTGGTTGTGGAAACCGTGGGACAGGATGAAATCATCACAAGCGAAACCGACAAGGAACAGCTAAAACAGGCGGCGGACAGCATCAACGGGGAAATCCAGGAGATTACTGACAAGCTGATTGCGGAGTTTAAGGAAGGACTTTCCCGGGAGGAAGGCTACCAGTCCATGACCGTAAACAGCGAAGTCATTGCCACCACCCCGGACTATTTTACCCTGAAACTCATGTGCTTCCAGTCCGCAGGCAGTGGCTACGAGCAGGACTACTACTACACCATTGATTTAAAAACCAAAGAGCGACTCCAGCTGAAAGACCTTTTCAAAGAGGGTGCCGACTACATTACCCCCATCAGCGACAACATCAAAAAGCAGATGAAAGAGCAGATGGCGGCAGACCCCAACACCATCTACTGGCTGGATTCCGATATGCCGGAATGGGATTTCCAGAATATTACCGATGAAACCGGATTTTACCTGGACGCAGAAGGCAGCCTGGTAATTTCCTTCAACGAAGGCGATGTGGCGCCCATGTCCATGGGATGCGTCTCCTTCACCATCGAGCCGGACGCCATTGCCGATCTCCTGAAATAAAAGTGATGTAAACCCAAACCGCCATTACTTCTCCTGCGCTCTCCAGGCAGCGGGGGAAGTGTGGAAATATTCCCGGAACGCCTTATAAAAGTTACTGCTGTTGCTGTAACCCAGCATATAGGCAATTTCCTCCATGGTGAGCGTTGACCCCTTCAACAGAGTCAGCGCTCTTTCCATGCGCAGCTTTCGCAGAAGCTGGGAAAAGGTCTGCCCGGTTTCCTCATGCAGCACCTTGGAAATGTAATTGGGATGATAGGAAAAAACCGCCGCAATCTCTTTCAACGACACCGCATCGGTGTGGTCGTTCATGTACCGGATAATTTTGTCCGACAGACGGCTTTCCGTGGAGGGTGGCAGCTGCCCCTTGTAAATCCGCGCCGCGTAGGTGAGCATGGTCAGCACCAGCAGCTTCAAAAGCTCCTGGGAATCCTCCTTTTTATTGGCGTACTCAATCACCATCATCTCCACCAGATTCCCTACATAGGAATCCTCCCCGAAGGAAAGATGGATGAACTCGTCGGAAAACTCATTGGTCTGGGGCGCCAGAAAAAAGCGGAACAGCCCGGAGCTGGCAGAAATGGCAGGCAGAAAGGTGCGGAAAAATGCCTCCCGCCGAATCAGTACCTCCACCAGAATCAGCTCCTGACAGCTACGCCCCTGCAGGGCATATCCCGCAAAAGGCTGTCCGATATAACATTCCCCCTGATGTACCGTCAGCTCCTTGTCATACGCATAACTGAACACTTGGAATTTACACTGGTATGCATATTTGATAAAGAAATAGTCCTGCCGGTGGAAAAACTCATGGATTTGATTCCCCATGCGGACACAAATCATAATATCCTCGTTTTCTGCCCCCGGCCACCGGTACATTTTTTCCCGGGCACTGCCCGCCGGCGCATCGTAAAACTCCCAGTCTAAGGAATCGTACTGTGCCAGCAGGGTCTGTAGGGAATTCCACAGGACAGGACTGGCAGTAGTTTCTGTTATGCATTCGTTCTCTCTTTTTCCGGCAGTTTCAAGCTGTTTTCCCATGGGCAGTTCCCCGGCTCCTTTCCAATCGTTCTCTTATCTTTATCCATATCCTACTGCAAAATGTTAGAATTTGCCATAGTAAAACTTAATATTTGATGGTGCAAAATAGAAAAATCTGGATAAAATAGGATTTAGGTTCTATCCAAAGGGGAGACTTCTATGCAAAAAAAAATGAATGAGGCAACACAAATTTATGATGAGAGCGGTTCCTGCGGGAAAGCGATTCTCGGTGCCTATGCGGATGAGATCGGGATACCTAAGGATGTGGCGGCCCGCATGATGGACGGCTTTGACGGAGGCTACGGAGACTGTGGCGAGATGTGCTGTGCCCTGTCTGCCATCACCATGATTTTAAGCTGTAAATGCTGCAAGGGTGACGAGAAAAGCCGCCATGAGACCTGCGGAAAAATCAAGCAGGCGATGGAAATGTTTGAAAAAGAATACGGCGGCATCAAATGTAAGGACATCCTGAAGGGCTGCACCCCGGAACAGGCGGAGTGCCGCATGAAGGTAAAGGATGCGCTGCTGATTTTAGATATACTAATGCCGAAAGAGGACGAACAAGATGAATGAGAGACTATGGGGAATCCTGACAGATTCCTTTACCAAAATTCTGGTGCCGGGACTGACGGTGACTATTCCGCTGACCATCATTGCCTTTTCGCTGGCGATGGTCATCGCTGTGGTGGTTGCCCTGATTCAGTTTGCCAATGTGAAAATTTTAAAGCAAATCTGCCGTTTTTACATCTGGATTATCCGTGGCACCCCGTTGCTGGTACAGCTGTATGTGATTTTCTTCGGACTGCCCAATCTGGGAATTATGATTGACCCCTTCCCCTGCGCCGTACTGGTTTTTGCCATCAACGAAGGCGCCTACTGTGCCGAAACCATGCGAGCCGCCCTGGAATCCGTACCCAACGGACAGATTGAGGCAGGCTATTGCGTGGGCATGAATTACCTGCAGATTATGTGGCGGATTGTGTTGCCCCAGGCACTCCGCACCGCCTTCCCGCCTTTGATGAACTCCCTCATCGGCATGGTGAAGGACACCTCCCTGGCGGCAAACATCACCGTGGTGGAAATGTTCATGACCACCCAGCGGATTGTGGCCCGTACCTACGAACCCCTGGCTTTATACATTGAGGTTGCCTTGATTTACCTGATTTTCTGTACCGTGCTGACCCGCCTGCAGCATGTCATTGAGCGCAGGCTAAACAGCTACACCCACCACCGCGACAAGTAAGAGGAGGTTCCTATGTTAGAGGTAAAAGACATACATAAATCCTTTGGGAAGCTGGATGTTCTCAGGGGTGTGGATTTAGAGGTGGACAAAGGAGATGTCATCGCCATCCTTGGTCCCAGCGGCTCCGGCAAGACCACCCTGCTGCGCTGCATCAATTTTCTGGAAACCGCTGACAGCGGCGAACTGATTTTTGACGGCGAAAGTTTCCAACTGGGACACATGACGAAAAAGGACATCTCCCGTCTGCGGAAAAAAACTGCCTTTGTGTTCCAGAACTACAATTTATTTTTGAATAAAACCGCACTGCAGAATGTGACGGAGGGGCTGATTGCAGCCCGGAAAATGCCCAAAGACAAAGCGGTGGAAATCGGAAAGAAAATGCTGGACAAAGTGGGAATGTCAGAACGCTACGACTATTATCCCGACCAGCTTTCCGGCGGACAGCAGCAGCGTGTGGCCATCGCCAGAGCCCTTGCCACCGACCCGGAAATCATCTTTTTCGATGAGCCCACATCCGCCCTTGACCCGGAGCTCATCGGAGAAGTCCTGGCGGTCATGCAGCAGCTTGCAAGAGAGGGAATGACCATGCTGGTAGTCACCCACGAAATGTGGTTTGCCAGAAATGTGTCCAATAAAGTTATATTTATGGAAGACGGAAAAGTAGTGGAGGCAGGTTCTTCCACTGATTTCTTCCAGAATCCAAAAGAGGAACGCACGAAGGAATTCCTGCGCACCACAAGTGAGAAAGTGTAAGAAAGTATGATAAGAAAGCGAGGAAAAATTATGAACAAATTTGCAAAGAAGTTAGGAAGTATCGCACTGGTAACCACCATGATGGCTGGGGCACTCACCGGCTGTGGCAAAGCTCAGAACACCGAAGAGGGCGATAAGCTGGCGCGTATCCAGGCCAAGGGCGAGATTACTGTTGCCATGGAGGGAACCTGGGCACCCTGGACTTACCACGATGAGGACAACAATCTGGTAGGTTTCGATGTGGAAGTGGCACAGGCAATCGCCGACAAGCTGGGCGTAAAGGTCAACTTCGTAGAAGGAGAGTGGGACGGACTCTTCGCCGGACTGGAAAGCGGACGCTATGACCTGGTAGTCAATGGCGTGGATATCACCGATGAGAGAAAAGAAAAATACGATTTCACCGACCCCTATGCCTACATCCGTACCGCACTTATCGTGAAGGATGACAACGAGGATATAAAAAGCTTTGAAGATTTGAAGGGACGCACCACCGCAAACAGCATTGACAGCACCTACATGCTTTTGGCGGAACAGTACGGCGCAACCGTATCCGGCGTGGACTCCCTGGATGAAACCATGCAGATGGTACTTTCCGGACGCGTGGACGCTACCCTCAACGCGGAAGTTTCCTTCTATGACTATATGAGCGTACACCCTGAGACACCCCTCAAAGTTGCCGCCCTCACGGAGGATGCCAATCTGGTAGCCATCCCCGTACAGAAAGGCGAGGACAGTTCCACCCTTTTAGAGGCACTCAACAAAGCCATCGGGGAACTCCGCGCAGACGGCACCTTGGCACAGATCTCCGAGAAATATTTCGGAAGTGATATTACCTCTGAAAACTAAAAAATTGATAATCACACAACAACAGGGTCGTGCTCCATCGTGGGCACGACCCTGTTGTTCTCTAAATTATTAAAAACTATGTCCACCGCCGCTGCTGGAGGCGCCGCCGCCACCTCCTCCGCCGCCGCCACCGCCACCGCTGCTGCTTCCACTGCTGGAAGAAGGCGGATTGTAGACCTTGCGCTCATGGGTAAAGGTTGCCTGGGGATTGTGGATGTCACAATGGTAAATCATACTATCCTTTACAGAACTCAGGGAAGGAGTACGCTTCTTACTATAAGAAGTCACGATCAGGAAATTGATGACCAGTGCAATCGCAATCGCCAACAGAAAATTACAGGTGTAACGCATCGGCTGGGGAATGTCCTTACCCTGCAGCACCGCATAAATCTGTTCAAATCCCTGTGCTGCACACTCGTAATAATCGCCGTCCTTTGCGTAGGTATAAACATTGTCGGTAATGGTGTAGCAATAGCTGTCCGTCACCATGTACTGACATTCGCCGAAACCGGAAATCCAAAGCTGCCGGTCATCCATATCAATGGTAAAAATGACACCGTCGTCATATTCACTGAAGAAGGAGGCATACGCAGCCTTGCTCAGATCGTATGTATCATCATACTCGTTAGTATTTGTGGAGTAAAAAAGTGCATGACCATACTGGGTAATGGGCTTCATGATCTCCAACAGATCCGCTTCCTCAGAATCCGTCAACAGATTGGCCTCATCGCTGATGACCACATCCCCCGGTTCTTCCGTTGAAAGAGAATCATCTGCTGCGGAAACAGGCAGTGCGGAAGCTCCGCCGAGAAGTAATGCAAACAGAAACGCACTTATTTTCATAAAAGACTTATGCACGGTCATCACCTCCTGTTCTGTCAAACTGGGGCAGCTTCCGGGAAGCCAGAATGTTGTAATTGCGGATGATCCGCACAAAGGTCAGAAAAACCACTGCGATACAAACCAGTATACAGCCGTAATACCAGTAGTCGGACACCGGTGCCATGATCCACATCAGAATCGATACCACGAAACAGATGATACAGGCCGTAGGAGAAAGGGTATCCAGAGAGGAGGATGCCGCCTTTTCCGTTTTCTTTCGCTTCCGATATCCCTTTTTCCCTTTATCGTAGGCACCCTGTTCTTTTTTCTTCATGGTGTGGGATTCCACCATCGCCATAATAGCCGTAATAATTGTCAGGATCGAAGTCATGAACAGCGCCTTGGAAGCCGTCATGGTGAAAAGAATATTTAATAACAGGAAAATCGGAATCGCCAGCAGCAGGGAACCAATTCCGTAACGCTTCTCATCAATCGGAATATCCGCCGCAATTTTACCCGTCTGGCCATTGATGGTCACATAGGAGACACGATCTTTCTTCCGGTAAGACATAAACCATACCGGAAACATGGCATACCGTGTCGGCTCCACCTTGGTAGGAAGTGCATTGACACCGTTTCGCGGTGGAACCGTAGGATTATAACTCCGGTATTCCGGACATTTTTCAATGGCGGAAATTGACAGATCTGTTGCCAGCTCCACCGCCTCG
>CAKRNW010000099.1 GCA_934371505.1 uncultured Lachnospiraceae bacterium | reverse complement strand
TTTCCTTCGCATCAATATCTGCCTGGTCGATATAGTAGATGTCGCCCTCGTAGACGGCAATCTGTTCCGCAGTCATTACTTCATCTAATTGAAAAAAAGATTCATTTAAGGCATAATTGGTAAAGACATTTTCTCTGCTGACAAAAGTATCCACCTCACCGGCGGCCAGTAAAGCAGAGAGTTTCATGGCTCCGTAATAGGAATCCTGGGAAAAATCCTCCGGGTCATAAACGACAGAAGTGTCAATTTTAATATCATATTGTTTCAAATCAATTCCCACCGATTCCGCAAATTCATTTCCGGCATCATCCGCCATATGATAGCCCCCCGCATTGACCAAAAGTGCGTAAAAAGCGTTTTCCTTCTGCGCTGCCACATCATGGATCAAACAGATGACCATGACCAGCAGAGCAATTGCGGCTAAGGTGTGAAATTTGTAATATCCCCAGAAGTATGCCAGCTTTTCTTTGAAGGTCTTGTCCTTCATTTTACTTGTTTCTTTTCTGATATCATCCATAACAGGCATGACGGCTTCCTCCGATTTATAACGATTCAGAGCCGGGCAAATCTGTCTACTGTGAATGTCTGCATGCAGGCGGAAGAGCAAATTTACAGGGTTCTGATTAGTTATTTTAATAGGGAAAAAAAGGGATGTCAATGTAAAGAAAATTAGCTAAAGAAAATTAGCGTTCCGTAAAAAAAGTGTAAAGAAAAAGGTTCTACCTTGAAAGTTGTATTTTTTTGTAATATGATTATACAATAATATACAGAAAGGTGGATATACCTGTGAACGAAACATATGTAGAATGCCTTGTAAAAGGTAAAAACTCTCTATTGATGAAGTTTCTGCAAATTTTTCTGACAATTCTGACCGTAGCATTTGTCATGTGTCTGATGGTGAATATTCTGGGGCTTCTGGCACTTCCTCTGGCGGCTGCCTGCGGCGTTGGCGCTTATTTTGCAGGAATGAATGCCAATGTGGAGTATGAATATCTGTATCTTGATAGGGAAATTACCATTGACAAGGTTCTGAATAAGACGAAACGCAAGAGAGTCGGCGTATTTTCCGTGGAAAAAATGGAAATACTGGCACCTGTCAAATCCTATCATCTGGACGATTACAAAAACCGTCAGGTGAAAACCTTTGATTACAGTTGTGGTGTGGAGAAAAAACCGGAAACCCGTTATTGCATGTATTACAATGGAGAAAAGAAACTGATCCTGGAGCCCAACGAGGCGATGGTAAAGGCCATCAGGAATATTGCACCTCGTAAGGTGTTTATGGATTAAAATAACAATTTTTTTTAGGAGGAAACATGGGACAGATTATTGGCGAAGGCATTACTTTTGACGATGTATTATTGGTACCGGCGTATTCACAGGTAGTACCGAATCAGGTGGATTTGACCACTCATCTGACAAAAAAAATCAAACTGAACATTCCGATGATGAGCGCAGGAATGGATACGGTTACTGAGCACCGCATGGCAATTGCCATGGCCAGACAGGGTGGTATCGGAATCATCCACAAAAACATGTCAATCGAGGCACAGGCAGAGGAAGTAGACAAGGTAAAACGTTCTGAGAACGGTGTAATTACCGATCCGTTTTCTTTAAGTCCTGAGCATACTCTGGCTGACGCGGATGCATTGATGGCTAAGTTCCGTATTTCCGGCGTTCCCATTACCGAGGGGCGTAAATTAGTTGGCATTATCACCAACCGTGATCTGAAATTTGAGACAGATTTTACCAAGAAAATCAAAGAGTCCATGACCAGCGAAGGTCTGATCACCGCGCCAGAGGGAACCACCCTGGAAGAGGCAAAGAAGATTCTGGCAGCAGCCCGAAAGGAGAAGCTTCCCATCGTGGACAAGGACTTTAACCTAAAGGGTCTGATTACCATCAAGGATATTGAAAAAACCGTAAAATATCCCTTGGCAGCAAAGGATGAGCAGGGACGTCTGCTTTGTGGAGCAGCTGTTGGAATCACCGCGAATGTACTGGACCGTGTAGCAGCTCTGGTGGATGCCAAAGTGGATGTCATTGTCCTGGATAGTGCCCATGGTCATTCCGAGAACGTATTAAGATGTATCCGCATGATTAAGGAGAAATATCCGGAGGTGCAGGTTATCGCAGGTAACGTGGCAACCGGAGAAGGAACCAGAGCCCTCATTGAGGCTGGAGCAGATGCAGTGAAAATCGGTATCGGACCCGGTTCTATCTGTACCACCCGTGTGGTAGCAGGTATCGGCGTACCCCAGATTACCGCAATCATGGATGCTTACGCCGTAGCCAAAGAGTACGGAATCCCTATCATTGCCGATGGTGGTATCAAGTATTCCGGCGATATGACCAAAGCAATCGCAGCAGGAGGCAGTGTCTGCATGATGGGTTCCATGTTTGCAGGATGTGAGGAGAGCCCGGGAGAGATTGAACTGTTCCAGGGTCGTAAATACAAAGTATACCGTGGAATGGGTTCCATTGCAGCCATGGAAAATGGTTCCAAGGATCGTTACTTCCAGGAAAACGCAAAGAAACTGGTACCGGAAGGTGTCGAGGGACGTGTGGCATACAAGGGAAATGCGGAAGATACCGTATTCCAGCTAATGGGCGGTCTGCGCTCCGGCATGGGCTACTGCGGATGCGGCAGCATTGATGAACTGAAGGAGAATGGCAGATTTGTGAAGATCTCCGCCGCATCCTTGAAGGAGAGCCATCCCCATGATATTCACATCACGAAGGAAGCGCCGAACTACAGCATTGATGCATAAATTACAATTACGATAGCAGATAGACAGGAAGAGACAGATTTTTTGAAGCGATCTGTCTCTTTTTTATGGCATGGAAAATATCTTTCTATGCCATAAAAAAGTTCCACAAAGATTCTTGCTACTATAGTACTAGATGGAATTCTGTATAAAGTTTGTATTTTCATAAAAAATGTGTTAAAATTTTATATCACTTACTTACCGGAGAAAATTCCATGACATTACAGGAACTTATAGATATCGATCGAGTACAAAAGCTACAGAATAAGTTTTGTGAAGTGGTAAAAACAAATGTTTACTGTGTACAGGGATGGGATCAGCCTGTCACTAAAATCAGCGGGAACCAGGAAGATATCAACAGACTCAGGGATCTGGTGACGGCACAACAGGTTCGCTCCCTGGTGCAGAGAGTAAGCGGCAATTCCATAGAAGACCAGGCCGTAGAAGATACCGAATATCCCTGGCTGAAGCTGGCAGCAGCATCCGTAAAAGTGACCCCTCAGGTACAGCTGACATGGATCATTTATGGCATTGTTTATGATGTGCCGGGAGTGGACGAGGCCGAACTTCGTAGCAGCTGGCATGGCGTGATCAGAGAAAAACAACTTTACAGAGCGCTGGATCTGCTCCATGATGTCTCCTACAGCATCCTGCGGAATAAGGCCAATCTGGAAAACGTACGGGCGGAGAGTCTGCGCAGCAGATATTCCCAACAGGTTACAGAGGAATTACTGCATCAGAACGAATCCATGACGCAGGTGGTGCAGCTGCTTGACCATGAAGAGGCCATTGAAGTGGTAATGGAAAAAATGCTGGCCATTATGGGGGGCTATCTTAACATTTCCAGTGCGCAGGTGTTCAAGCTTCATGACAACCGGGCAAAGATGGATGTGATTGCTGAGTGGTGTAATACCGGTGTTGTCTCTTATTTTGAATGTACGAAGAACCAGCCAGCTTTTCAGTTTTTACATACAGACAAGCCGTTAGTCCTCTCCTATGATTCTGATATGCCGGCTGCCATCAAGGAAGAACTGAAACGTTTGCAGATTTCAGCACTGATCAGTTTCCCTGTTTTCGTTGACGATGTGCCGGATATGTATGTCTGTTTTCAGGATAAAGCACCTGCCAGATGCTGGCAGGTGGAGGAAATTAAATTTATCAATGATTCGCTGAAGGTGCTGCAGAGTATTCTCACCAGGAGAATCCAGAAAAATTCCCTCGCCAGCTCCTACCATTCACTGGCAGCGGTGCTGGACAATGTAGGAAGCGCAATCTATGTCAAGGATGAGATAAATAATGAAGTCCTGTTTGAAAACCGCATTTTGCGAAATACTTTTCATAAAGAACTTCAGGAACATAAATTAGAAGATATTCTGAAAAAGGAGCGCAGCGAGCTTTTTCATGAAGAGACCGGTCATTGGTATGACCTGCTCCATCACAAAATTAAATGGGTGGATGGAAGAGATGTCAGTCTGTATGCCCTTTACGACATCACGGATAAGAAGAATTACCAGTACAAAATCGAACAGCAGGCATACACGGATTTTCTCACAGGACTTTATAACCGGATGTGCTGTGAGCGTGATCTTGCGCACTTTATTGATGAGGCAAAGAAAAACGGGGGTAAGGGAGCGCTTCTTTATCTGGATCTGGATGATTTCAAGTATATCAATGACGGACTGGGACATCAGTACGGAGATGTGCTGCTGAAATCCATATCCGAAAGCCTGAGCAGTATTAATGGTATCCATAATACCTGTTACCGTATGGGCGGCGATGAGTTTGTCATCATTGTACCTTCCACAGAGGAGGACAAGCTGGAACAGATTTTAAACAATGTACAGGGCATTTTTACCAAACCCTGGTTTTTGAAAAATACAGATTTCTACTGTACCATGAGTATGGGTATTGTATACTTCCCGGAATATGGGGACGATGTACAGGAGATGATCAAGAAGGCGGATATCGCCATGTACGAGGCAAAGCGTGCCGGTAAGAATCAGGTCGCTTACTATTCGGACAGCATTCACTCTTCTTCCATGAAACGACTGGCCATAGAAAAAAATATGCGTGATGCCACCAACGGCGGTCTTGACCAGTTCGAGGTATATTTCCAGCCCATCATGAATGTCCAGGAAGAGGGAAATCCCTGTGTTGGCGCAGAGGCTTTAATCCGCTGGAACAGCGACAAGATGGGATTTATCTCCCCTACAGATTTCATTCCGCTGGCGGAGTATCTGGGTCTGATTACCCCCATCGGCAACCATGTGCTGTATGAAGCCTGCAAGGCATGCAAGTGGTGGAATGACCATGGAAGACCCAACTATAAAGTCAATGTCAACCTTTCTGTTGTACAGCTCCTGCAGACGGATATTGTAAGCGAGATTGCCCAGACCATTCGTCAGACAGGCATTGATCCCCATCACCTGACCCTGGAGGTGACGGAGAGCCTTGCCATCAACGATATGCCGCGGATGCAGAAAATTCTCGGGGATATCAAGGATCTGGGAGCGAGACTGGCACTGGATGATTTCGGAACCGGTTATTCTTCTTTGAACCACATCCGGGAAATTCCCTTCGATGTGATCAAAGTGGATCAGGGTTTTGTCAAAGATCTGGCGGAGGATGCCTACTCTCAGGCGTTTGTCAAAATGGTGGGAGAACTGGCGGAGACGCTGGGCAAGAGCATTTGTGTGGAAGGAATTGAGACAGAATCGCAGCTGCGCGTGTTGGAAAACATGAATGTACTGATGGTGCAGGGATATTATTTCGGAAAACCTATGCCTCGCAGGGATTTTGAAGCAAAATATGTGTAACTGTTCAGAGCTATGCAAATTTGCCCTCTGCGGATGCTTGCATGCAGGCAGAATCGCAAATTTATATGCGAATGGGGTTCTGAATAGCTGTAAACTTATATATAAGAGGAGACATTATGAGCGAGAGTAAAAATTTCATTGAAATGATCATCGACAAGGATCTGGCAGAGGGTGTTTATGATACAGTACACACTCGTTTTCCACCGGAACCCAACGGTTATCTGCATATCGGACATGCCAAGAGTATCCTGTTGAATTATGGACTGGCCCAGGAATATGGCGGAAAGTTCAATATGCGTTTTGACGATACCAACCCCACGAAGGAGAAGACAGAGTTCGTGGATTCCATCAAGGCAGATGTGGAGTGGCTGGGTGCTGACTATGAGGATCGTCTGTTTTTTGCCTCCAGTTATTTTGAACAGATGTATGAGGCCGCATTGAAACTCATTCAGAAGGGAAAAGCTTATGTGTCTGACCTGACGGCTGAGGAGATGAGGGAATACCGTGGTACCTTAACGGAGCCCGGAAAAGAGGATCCAAACCGTAACCGCAGCGTGGAAGAGAATATGGAGCTGTTTCTTGCCATGAAAGAAGGCAGGTATGCAGATGGCGAGAAAACCCTGCGTGCCAAGATCGACATGGCATCTCCCAACATTAATATGCGTGATCCCATTATTTACCGTGTGGCACATATGACGCATCACAACACCGGTGATACATGGTGCATCTACCCCATGTACGACTTTGCCCATCCCATTGAGGATGCCATTGAAGGCATTACCCATTCCATTTGTACTTTGGAGTTTGAGGATCACAGACCTCTCTATGACTGGGTTGTAAGAGAACTGGAATATCCCCATCCTCCCAAACAGATTGAGTTTGCAAAACTCTATCTGAAAAACGTGGTAACCGGTAAGCGTTACATTAAAAAGCTGGTAGAGGAAGGGATTGTGGACGGCTGGGATGATCCCCGTCTGGTATCCATCGCAGCACTTCGCCGCCGTGGATTTACACCGGAATCTATTCGTAAATTTGTAGAATTGTGTGGGGTATCCAAAGCACAGTCTACCGCAGAGTATCCTATGCTGGAGTATTGTATCCGCGAGGATCTGAAATTAAAGAAACCCAGAATTATGGCCGCTCTGGATCCTATCAGGCTTGTGATTGACAATTATCCGGAAGGACAGGAGGAATTCCTGGAAGTGGACAATAATCTGGAGAACCCGGAACTTGGAAAGAGAATGGTTCCTTTCTGCCGTGAGCTTTATATCGACAGAGATGACTTCATGGAGGAGCCGCCCAGGAAATATTTCCGTCTGTTCCCCGGTAACGAAGTGCGGCTGATGCATGCCTACTTTGTAAAATGTGCAGGCTATGAGGTGGATGAAAACGGTAAAGTGACCGTGGTGCATGTAACCTATGATCCTGCAAGTAAGGGTGGTAACAGCCCTGACGGCCGTAAGGTAAAAGGAACCATCCACTGGGTAAGCGCACCTCATGCAGTAAAGGCAGAGGTTCGTTTGTATGAAAACATCATCGATGAAGAAAAAGGTGTATACAATGAGGACGGAAGTCTGAACCTGAATCCCAATTCTCTCACCGTATTAAAAAATTGCTACATTGAGCCCGCTGTGAAGGATGCCAAAGCTTATGACAGCTTCCAGTTTGTAAGACAGGGATTTTTCTGCGTAGACAGTAAGGATTCTACACCGGATGCGTTAGTATTTAACCGGATCGTATCCCTCAAGAGTTCTTTCGTGTTACCGAAAGACAACCAGTAAAGACATACTATAGACAAAGGAGAAATAATGGGAGACGCTGAATTTTTATTTGATAAGACCTACCAGTGTCCGGTGTGTGAGGCACAGTTTACGGCAAAGACGGTACGCTATGGCAGAGTCCGCAGCAATGGAATGGATTTTGATTTGAGACCACGGCAGGTACAGATAGACAGTATCAAATACGAAGCCATCATGTGTCCCCATTGCGGGTATGCTGCTATGGCAAGGTATTTTGATACCTTGCTGCCTATCCATAAGAAAAAGATCCTGGAATCTATCAGCGCTTCCTTTAAAGAGCGCCATGAGGAAGATTTGACGGAATATTCCTATCCGGTAGCAGTGGAACATTTTAAGATGGTGTTGCTGAACAATATGGTAAAGGGCGCAAAGGCAAGTGAGCTGGCATATACCTGCTTAAAAATCGCCTGGTTGTACCGGGGAATGCGGGAGGAGCTGGAACAGAACCAACAGGAAGCTGCTTCGGATTTAAAACAGCAACAGGAGAATGCCCAGCAGGAGGAAAATACCTTCCTGCAGAAAGCGCTGGACGGTTTCATCAAGGCCCGCATGGAGGAAGATTATCCCATGGCAGGTATGGATGAGGATACAGCAGATTATCTGACTGCAGCACTGGCGATTGAGTGTGGACAGCTGGATACGGCTTCCCATCTGATCTCGGAAATCATGGGGTCTTCCACGGCAAACTCCCGTATTAAGGACAAGGCTTACGATTTAAAAGAAGAATTAGTCCGCAGACATAAAGAACAGGAAGAAAATCAATAAAACAGTAAGAAAAAAGGGCAGTCCCATCTGGGATTGCCCTTTCATGATTCCTGATACCGTTATGAAATATTATTCTGCCTCATCTTCCTTTGCAGGTGCAGCTTCTGTTTCTGCCTTAGGTACGGAGGTTTCATCTGCCACAGCAGCCTTCCCGGCAGCAGGCTCTTCCGCGTCCTCATCATCAAAAAATTCTTCGGTGGAGGGAGCAGCAGGTGCGTTGATGGCATGATCCAGAGCTTTTGCGGTTTCGGAAATCTTGCCGGCAGCAGCGGACAGGCAGTCTGCGGTCTTCTCCAGAACCTTTTCAGCTACACCACTGGCTTTCTGAGTGAATTCTGCCTTTTTTGCATCAAAGTCCAGATCGACATAACTACGCTCAGGTTCTTCGTCCAAGTCTTCACTGAAATCATCAAAATCATCATCTTCTTCACTGGGAATATCGGATTTCACGATGGAATTACGATGCTGCAGATAGTAGTATGCGCTTCCGGCTACGGCACCGACTGCTGCACTGAACAGGAAAAGCTTCCCAAGTTTTTTCGCCATAATTCATTACTCCTTTCAAAAGTGGGTATACCGCTATTCTAATACGAATTCTGATTCGTAGCAAGGGATTCTATACAAATTTTAGGAAGATATGTTATAATCATTAAGGTTCGCACAGCACCTGAGCACTTGGCTGCTCAGGTGCGTAAGAAAGTGACTCAAGTGTGAGCAGA
>CAKRNW010000098.1 GCA_934371505.1 uncultured Lachnospiraceae bacterium | reverse complement strand
TCCCTTTTGGTAGGAGGCATCGGCGTTATGAATATTATGCTGGTATCCGTCACGGAACGTACCAGGGAGATCGGTATTCGTAAGTCATTGGGTGCCAGAACCTCTTCCATTCTGATCCAGTTTTTATCGGAGTCGGCGATTATCACTTTATTGGGCGGACTGATTGGAATTGGGCTGGGGATCACAGGAGCCTTTGCTGTATGCAATGCCATAGGATTTCAGGCAAGCGTGCGGGTGTCCACCGTGCTGGGCGCCTCCCTGTTTTCTTCCGCAGTGGGGATTTTCTTTGGACTTTACCCGGCAAAGCGTGCCGCAAAGTTAAGCCCCATTGAGGCGCTGCGCCACGAGTAAAAGAATCAAGGGATTCAGGTTGCTTATTTTTACAGAATGTGCGAGAATACATTGTATAGGAAGTTTCTTCCGAATACAATGTATTCTCGCATATTTCTTTGTAGGATGGACAAAAGAAAGGCAAAAACCATGGAACTGACACCGGAACAGCAGGAAGCACTGGACAAGAAAAAATTACCGTTACAGATTGCAGACAGACTACGTCTGATTTTTTTGTTTTTCGCATTATTTGTGGTATTATTTTTATTTTTTGGAATGAAATTCTGGGGAGAAGCAGGCTGGTTTATTGCAGCCCGGGTGAAATTATATAATTTCCTGTTCTGGGATGTGATCTTCATGCTCCTGGCAATTGGAGCAAAGGTGGTTTTCACCGCCCGCTACAATCATTATGTGAAAAGCCTGTAAGACCGGAACGGGTTAAGAAAGTTTTGTATTCTTTTTTGTACTTGACGACAGGAAGCATTTTGTATACAATGTGAAATATCCTGAGCATGATAAAAAAATAACAATTAAAAATCAGGATATGATATTTTGAGAAAGGAACAGTAAACATGAAAAGAAAAAGCAAAGCGCTTCTTCTGCTTACCGTGTTTACAACACTTACTATTGCACTGAGCGGATGCTCAGGTGATAAGGGCAGTGACAACACTTCTCAGATTACCATCGGTATTGCACAGGATATTGAGGACAGTCTTGACCCCCACAAAGTAGTGGCGGCAGGAACAAAGGAAGTCTTTTTCAATATCTATGAGGGTCTTGTAAAACCCGATAGCGATGGCAATTTTATCCCCGCAGTAGCCAGTGATGTAAAAGTAGCAGAAGATGGAAGCACCTACACCTTTACTTTACGTGAAGGTATCAAATTCCACGATGGCAGCCCGGTTACGGTGGAGGATATCAAGTATTCCTTAGACCGATGCGCCGATGCCAGTAACGGAGAACCTCTGGTAGCGGCGTTTTCTAATATTGACGCTGTAACCATTCTGGATGACCGGATGGTGGAGGTTTCTTTAAAGGTTCCTGATACGGAATTTCTTGCTAATCTCACCACCGCAATCATTCCGGCAGACAACAGTGATCCTGATAAGAATGCAATCGGTACAGGTCCTTACAGATATGTATCCCGTTCTCCCCAGGAGAATGTGATTCTGGAAAGTTTTGAGGATTATTGGGGCGGCAAACCGGACATTGACCAGATTACTTTGAAGATATCTGCCAATGCAGATTCTCTGGTCATGGACTTAAACGGCGGTTCCCTGGATATGTTTATGAGACTGACTTCTGCCCAGGTGGATCAGCTCAGTGATGAGTTTACTATCTATGAAGGAACCATGAATCTGGTACAGGCGTTATATTTAAATAACGCAGTGGAGCCCTTTAACGATGAGAGAGTGAGAGAGGCATTGTGCTATGCCCTTGACCGTCAGGAAATTTTTGACATGGCTTTTGATGGAAAAGGTGCTGCCCTTGGCTCGGCCATGTACCCTTCCTTTGGTAAATACTTCATGGAAGAGTTGAACAACGCTTATCCCACCAATGTGGAGAAAGCAAAGGAACTGCTTGCTGAGGCAGGCTATCCCGACGGTTTTTCCTTTACCATTAAGGTTCCCTCTAACTATGGCCCCCACATTGACACCGCGCAGGTATTGCTGGAACAGTTAAAACGAATTGGTGTGGATGCTTCCATTGAGTTAATTGAATGGGACACCTGGTTATCTGATGTCTATGCAGATCGAAACTATGAAGCAACAGTGATTGGTGTGGATGCTTCCACACTGACTGCACCTGCTCTGCTGGGCAGATATGTGTCCACCGCTTCCAATAACTTCGTAAACTTCAGCAGTGAGGCTTATGACCAGGCGTATGCACAGGCACAGGCATCCGCGGATGATACGGAAAAGACCAAATATTACAAACAGTGCGAACAGATTCTGTCTGATGAGTGTGCGAGTGTATATATTCAGGATCTGGCTGAGTTTGTTGCAGTCCGTAAGAACTACACAGGTTACGAGTTTTATCCTTTATATGTACAGGATTTTTCCAAGCTGAAAATTGTAGAATAAAGTAGTAGACCACCCGTGGAGTGTGGCTGTTTAAATAGGAGACGAGAATATGAGAAGAATCGGTAAGAAGCTGTTATCCATGATACTGACGCTGCTGGTTGTCTCATTTCTCGTCTTTCTTGCATTTTCTGTGATTCCGGGAGATCCGGCATTACATAAACTGGGAACGGAGGCAACTCCGGAAAAGGTGGCAGCTCTCCGTGAGGAACTGGGACTGAACCGGCCGTTACTGGTGCGTTATGGTAAATTCCTTGCAGGTGCCATTCGTGGAGATTTCGGCATTTCCTACAGTTATGGAATGGCTGTCTCCTCCATGCTGGCAGAAAAGATTCCGGTAACTTTGACTCTCAGCATCATGGCATTTCTGATGATGGTGGCAGTGAGTGTTCCTCTTGGAATTTACACTTCCAGACATCAGGGTGGAGCTGCAGACCGGATTATTTATATTTTCAACCAGATCATTATGGCGGTGCCTCCCTTTTTTGCAGGAATTATTCTGACGCTGGTGTTTGGACTTACCCTGCATCTTTTCACTCCCGGCGGTTATGTTTCCTATAAAAAAAGCGTTCCGGGTTTTCTGGGATATCTGATTTTTCCGGCGGTGGCAGTCGCTTTGCCCAAAGCTGCCATGGCAGTGAAACTTTTGCGCAGTTCCCTGATGGAAGAAATGAAAAAGGACTATGTGCGGACGGCGTACAGCAGAGGAAACCGCTCCAAAGGCGTCTACTATCATCATGTGTTAAAAAATGCACTGATTCCTGTCATTACCTTTTGGGGCATGGCATTTACAGATATGATGGTGGGCAGCATCATTGTGGAGCAGGTGTTTAATATCCCCGGTCTGGGACGGGTATTGCTCACCGCCATTTCCAACCGGGACTACCCTGTGGTGGAGGGTGTGATTCTGTGTCTGACCCTGTTTATTGTGGGAATCAACACTCTGGTGGATATTATTTACAAAAAAGTAGATCCGCGGATGGATGTGGAATAGGGGTGTGCCGGATGAAAAAAAAGAAAAATATAAATTACATTCTGGGCTGTATCATTACGGCAGTGATGCTGCTGCTGATTCTGGTGGGCTTTTTCTGGACACCCTACGATCCGGAAACCATGGATGCCTCTGCCAAATTTGCAGGGGTCTCCCTGCGCCATCCCTGTGGTGCAGACAATTTCGGCAGGGATATGTTAAGCCGGATTATGATTGGTGCCGGAACCACCTTTCTGGTTGCCTGTGGAACGGTTGCCATCGGCGTCTTTTTCGGAATGCTCATCGGTGCTTTTACCGGCTATTTCGGAGGTGTCGTGGATGAGGTACTGATGCGGATTAATGATGTGGTGTTTGCTTTTCCCAGCATCCTTCTTGCCATGGTGATGATGGTTCTTTTAAAGGGGCAGAAATACCAGATTGTCATTGCTCTGGGAATTGCCTTTATTCCAAGCTTCGCCCGTATTGTCCGGGGCGAGTTTATCCGCTGTAAATCCATGGACTATGTGCAGAGTGCGCGATTGATGGGGGCAGGACATCTGCGGATTATGTTTGTGCATATCCTGCCAAATACCATTCCGGTGCTGGTGTCCTCCATTATGATTGGATTTAACAATGCGGTACTGGCAGAGGCGAGTATGAGCTTTTTAGGACTGGGTGTACAGCCCCCCGATTCCAGTCTGGGACGGATGCTTTCCGAGGCACAGTCCTATATTTTTAAAGCCCCGGGATTTGCTTTATTTCCCGGTCTGGCCATTGTGTTGTTGGTACTTGGCTTTTCGCTGATAGCGGATGGCCTGAAGAAGTAGGTGACGATATGCTGTTGGAAGTCAATCATTTAACTATCGAATTCCATGACAGGACCCAGTCTGTGATGGCAGTAAGGGATGTGAATTTCCAGATGGATCAGGGACAGATTCTGGGTCTGGTGGGAGAGTCCGGATCCGGCAAATCCCAGACAGCCCTTGCCATTGCTGGGCTTCTTTCCCGGCATGACATTGAAAAGAGTGGCGAGATTATTTTCAATGGGGAAAATCTGTTAAGCTGCCCCAGACATATTCTGCGGGCCATGCAGGGAGACGACATCGGTGTGGTTTTCCAGGAACCCATGACTGCTTTAAACCCAGTGAAAAAAATCGGCTGGCAGGTGGAGGAAAGCCTACGGATTCACAGAGAAATGTCCGGACAGGAACGGAAGGAAAAAGCATTGGAAATGTTAGCACAGGTGGAATTGCCTGATCCGGAAAAGGTGTACCATCAGTATCCCCATGAGCTTTCCGGCGGCATGCGGCAGCGTGTCTGCCTGGCAGCAGCCATGATTTGTGAGCCGAAGCTTTTGATTGCGGACGAACCCACCACAGCGCTGGATGTGACCATCCAGGCACAGATCGTGAAATTATTAAAGCGAATCAACAAGGAACACGATACCGCCATTCTTTTCATTTCCCACGATTTGAGTCTGGTGCGCCAGTTGTGTGAACAGGTATTGGTAATGAAGGGCGGCTGTCTGGTGGAGAGAGGGGATTGTGAACAGATTTTCCTAAACCCCAAAGAGGAATATACCAGACAACTGATTGCAGCGATTCCAAAGGTGGAAAGGCGATCCCTATGAGTGAAATTTTGCGGGTAGAGCATGTAAACGCTTATTATAAGAAGAGAAGTAATACTTTTCTGGGAAAAGGCACCAGGGAGCAGGTTCTTTACAATGTGTCCCTCACAGTGGGAGAAGGGGAAATCCATGGAATCGTGGGAGAGAGCGGATGTGGAAAGACCACCCTCGCCAAGGTGATTCTGGGCATCAATCCCCAGTACGATGGAAAAGTTATCCTGGCACCGGAAACCAGACCACAGATGATTTTCCAGGATCCTTACGGTTCCCTAAACCCGGCGAAGAAAATCGGCTGGATCATGGAAGAGCCCCTGCGGTTAAACACCCGGGATGACAGGCAGCAGCGGAGAGAAAAAGTCCTTACCATGTTGGAAAAGGTGGGACTGTCGGAGGAAATTGCGGAACGTTATCCCAGTCAGTTGTCCGGAGGGCAGCGTCAGCGTGTGGGCATTGCCACGGCACTGATGCTGGAGCCGAAACTGCTGATTGCCGATGAACCGTTGTCTGCCCTGGATGTGACCATCCAGGCGCAGGTGGCAGAACTTTTGCAGAAATTACAAAAGGAAATGGGACTTTCCGTGCTGCTAATCTCCCATGATTTACGCATGGTTTATAATTTGTGCAAAAAAGTTTCCATTATGGAACGGGGAAGGGTTATTGAATCGGGAGAAGTCGACGATATATACTTTACACCGACAGAAAAGCATACAAAAGAATTGCTGGAAGCTGCCGGTATATGTTACAATGAAAGTTAATAAATCAGCACTTCATTGGAAATCAGGAGCCGGAGCAGCCCGGTTCCAGTCTGATTGTCCAGGACAATGATGGCGTTGTTATTTTAAAAAATAAGTTGGAAATTTATGAGACACGCGGTACAATGGCTGTATTGTGTGTCTTTTTTTGCATAGGAAAAGAATTCCCATGCAGGAGAAAAAGCTCCCCGGGGATGTGCAGCCCGCAGAGAAGAATCGGAAAGAGAGAAATCTGAATGAAGAATCCTTTTTATCCTGATGAGTGGATGAATTCCACCTACGAAATTGATTTTGAACATTATTATAAAGAAGGATACCGGGCAGTCATTTTTGATATTGACAATACCCTGGTGCCCCATGGCGCTCCTGCAGATGAGAGAAGTATTGCTTTGTTCCGGAGGCTGCATGATTTAGGGTATCAGACCCTGTTGTTATCCAACAACAAAGAACCGAGAGTAAAGCCTTTTGCGGAGGCGGTAGAGTCAGATTACATCTATAAGGCGGGTAAGCCTGCGGTGAAAAATTATCTGGCAGCCTGCGGGAAAATGGATGTGGGAAAAGAACAGACCCTTTTTGTGGGGGATCAGCTCTTCACCGATGTATGGGGTGCAGGACATGCGGGAATCCATACGATTCTGGTCAGCCCCATCAATCCCAGGGAGGAAATCCAGATTGTGCTGAAACGCTATCTGGAAAAGCCTATTCTTTATTTTTACAAACGAAAGAGGAAGAAAGAGAATGAGAAACATTGACGGAAAGACCAGGCTGTGCGGACTCATCGGAAATCCCGTGGCTCACACCATGTCCCCGGCTATCCACAACACACTGGCAGAGGAGTTAGATCATAATCTGGTTTACAGTGCATTCCCGGTGCAGGAGGGTCTGCTGGAGGATGCCATAAAAGGCGCCTGGGCATTGAATGCCCTGGGACTAAATGTAACGGTTCCCTATAAAAGTGCAGTACTGCCTTATCTTACGGAAATGGATCTGCTGGCAGAAAAAATCGGTGCAGTCAATACCCTGGTACGCAAGGAAACGGGCTTTAAAGGATACAATACAGATATGCCGGGACTCTACCGAGCCATGCAGGAGGACGGTGTGGAACTTTCCGGAGAGGATGTGCTGATCCTGGGAGCCGGTGGCGTGGCGAGAGCTGTGGCGATGATGGCAGCCACCTACGGTGCAGCCACGATTACCGTTTTGAACCGGACGGTGGAAAAGGCAGAGGTGGTTTGCAAAGAAGTACAGAATGCTTTTCCCAAGGCAGAAATTCAGGCGATAGCTCTGGAGGATTACAGGAAACTTCCGGGATATGCCTATGTGACGATTCAGGCAACCAACGTGGGAATGCACCCGGATGTAGAGGGTGTAGTCATTGCGGACACGGACTTTTATCAGAAGGTAAAGGCAGGCTATGATCTGGTCTTTAATCCGGCGGTGACCCGGTTTATGCAATGTGTACGGGAGGCAGGCGCACCGGCGTTTAATGGACTGAAAATGTTGCTTTATCAGGGAATCATCGCCTATGAACTGTGGAACGATTGTCAGGTACCGGCAGGAGCAGTGGCACTGGCTTATAAAAAGATGAAAGAGGCAATGGGAATCCATGAATAACGTGATTTTAGTGGGATATATGGGCTGTGGAAAGACCACAGTGGGAATTCGTCTTTCCTATCGTCTTAAGATTCCTTTTCTGGATACGGACAAGAAGATTGAAAAGGACCACAACTGCGTCATTTCCGATGTGTTTGCCACATTGGGTGAAGAAACCTTCCGGAACTGGGAGACAGAATCTCTGGTGAAATTGTGTAAAAATAATGCAGCCTATGTGATTTCCACAGGGGGAGGCATGGTACTTAGGGAGGAAAACCGACGGCTTTTGAAAAAGCTGGGCACCGTGATCTATCTGCGGGCAAAACCGGAAACCATTGCGGAGCGGTTAAAGGGCGACACCACCAGACCCCTGCTCCAGACAGAGAACCCGGTACAGCGGATTCAGGAGATGCTGCAGAAGCGGGCGTCCATTTACGAACAGGCAGCCGATGTGATACTGGATGTGGATGATAAAAGCTTTGAAGAAATTTTAGATGAAATAGAGAGGAAACTGACATGAAAATTTTAGTAATCAACGGTCCAAACTTAAATTTTCTGGGAATCCGGGAGAAAAATATTTATGGAACCCAGAATTATGATTTCCTTCTGGAAATGATTGCAAAGAAAGGGGAGGAGACAGGTTCACAGATTGAAGTGTTCCAGTCCAACCATGAGGGAGCCATTATCGACAGAATTCAGGATGCCTACTTTGACGGGACACAGGGGATTGTCATCAATCCCGGCGCTTACACACACTACAGTTACGCGATTCATGACGCCCTCGCCTCTGTCACCACCATGAAAAAAGTAGAAATCCATATTTCTGATATTACAAAACGTGAGGAATTCCGGAAAGTGTCGGTGACGGCTCCGGCCTGTGATAAACAAATCTATGGACAGGGTTTGGACGGGTATCTGCAGGCGATTGATTATATTCTTGCCAATTCCTGATAAAAAACAGTTGAAAAAAGTCTTTTTTTAGTATAAGATATTATAGAATTATGTCGTGAAAATTTAGGAGGATTTATTTATGATTTCTGCAGGTGATTTCAGAAATGGAGTTACGATTGAGTTAGATGGCAACGTATACCAGATTATTGAGTTTCAGCACGTAAAACCCGGTAAGGGCGCTGCGTTCGTTCGTACCAAGTTAAAGAACATCAAGAGTGGCGGTGTTGTCGAGAAAACTTTCAGACCCACTGAGAAATGCCCTCAGGCACGTATTGATAGAAAAGACATGCAGTACCTGTACGCAGATGGCGATCTGTACTATTTCATGGATACCGAGAACTATGAGCAGACCTGTCTCAACAAGGACGAGATCGGTGATGCCATGAAGTTCGTAAAAGAGAACGAGATGGTTAAAATGTGTTCCCATAACGGTAATGTATTCGCTGTTGAACCTCCTCTGTTTGTAGAGTTGGAGATCACCGATACCGAGCCCGGATTTAAAGGAGATACCGCTACCGGTGCAAGCAAACCTGCAACCGTTGAGACCGGAGCTACTGTTTCTGTACCTTTATTCGTAAACCAGGGAGATAAGATTAAAATCGATACCCGTACCGGTGAGTATCTGTCCAGGGTATAAGGTTTATTTGGATTC
>CAKRNW010000097.1 GCA_934371505.1 uncultured Lachnospiraceae bacterium | reverse complement strand
GACAGCACCGGAGGCAGAAAGTGAGCCGGTGGAGGAATCCCGGGAACAGCCGGTGGAGGACACCATGGCACCGGAAACCGTAACCTTCCAGATACACAGCGGAGACAGTTCCGTGAGTGTGGCAAAGCGTCTTGCAGAGGCAGGACTGGTGGGGGATGCCAAGGCATTTGACCGGTATTTATGCCAGAACGGATATGACAAGAAAATCCGTACAGGCACCTACGAAATCCAGAGCGATTCCAGCAATGAGGAAATTGCAAAAATCATTACCGCAGGAAAATAAGGGGGAGAGAAGTGAGCACTTTTACTAAAATCAAAGGACAAAGTAAAAAGTTTTTTGCAGCGCTGTGTGTAGCAGCGCTGTTTGCTGTTACAGGCGTGGGGCAGGCCAGCCTTACGGTACAGGCGGCAGAGACGACACAGCCGGTGGTGACACCCACCACGGGCGTTTTATATACCGGAGCCGGAGCAGAAATTTTTGCCCAGCCTGATCCTACGACCCTGGTGGCGGTTTTTCCGGGGGATGTCCCGGTACAGGTGACAGGAATGACAAACAACGGCTATTTCCAGGTTCTGTGGCAGAATGCCATCTATTATGTCTACGGACAGGCATTGTCCGCCACCATCGGAACCCAGGCATATAAGCTGACCTATGTGGATGCAAAGGCAGCACTGGTGGGAGATCTGAACACCGGTACTTTCATTTATGCCCAGGGTGCCATGGACAGGGCAGCTCCGGCAAGCACCACCAAGATTATGACGGCGCTGCTTACCTTAGAGGCAGTTGCCCAGGGGAAACTGATGTTAGATACGCCGTTCATGGTGACACCCACCGCTATTGCAGGGGTTCCAAACGATGCCAGCCATGTCTCTCCCCGGTTACAGGCGGGAGAGGTCATGAACGTGATGCAGCTTTTGGAGTGTGTGATGATAAAATCCGACTGTCATGCCTGCAATGTGCTGGCAGAGGCAGTGGCTGGGGATGTGAATACCTTTGTGGCGATGATGAACGCGAGAGCGGTGCAGCTTGGCTGTGTGGACACCAATTTTGTTAACACCTCCGGCTATCCCGCAGATAATCATTATACCAATGCCTACAGTCTTTTCCTGATCATGAAAGAGGCTATGAAGTACCCGGCTTTTCAGACAATCATCAACATGCCCGCCGCGACGGTTGCGGCAACCAATGTAAGCCCGGAGCGCACCTTCGAGTCCACAGATTTACTGCTGCTGCCGGGAGAGTATTATAACCCTTATGTCATCGGCGGAAAGACGGGAACTGCCAAGTCCTCCGGGGCGTGTTTTGTGGCAGCGGCAGCCAGAGATGGAAAGAGTGTGATTTCTGTAGTGATGGGAGCTGACACCAGGCAGATGTCCGACGGCAGCGTGAAACGCCAGCAGTTCAGTGAAACCAATAAGTTATTGGAAATAGGTCTTGCAAAATAGCAAGGTTTATGGTATTGTCTTAGTGTTGCGGTCTTATGCCGTGACGAGAACAAATAGTAAACACGTCTGCCGGATTTACTGTCGGTGCCGCAGCGCTTACGGTTGGCAGCAGAGAACTTTTCGAAGGAGAGGGCAGGCGGAGGAACAACCAAATGGAGGTAGAAAAATGAGCGTTATTTCAATGAAACAGTTATTAGAAGCAGGTGTTCATTTCGGACATCAGACCAGAAGATGGAACCCTAAAATGGCTCCTTACATCTTCACCGAGAGAAACGGTATCCACATCATCGACTTACAGAAATCGGTAGGCAAGGTAGATGAGGCTTACAGTGCAATCGCTGATATCGCAGGACAGGGTGGAACCATTCTTTTCGTTGGTACCAAGAAACAGGCACAGGATGCAGTGAAGACTGAGGCTGAGCGTTGCGGTATGTACTATGTAAACGAGAGATGGTTAGGTGGTATGCTGACCAACTTCAAGACTATCCAGTCCCGTATTGCAAGACTGAAAAAGATTGAGGCGATGTCTGAGGACGGTACCTTCGATGTACTGCCTAAGAAAGAAGTTATCGCTCTGAAGAAAGAGTGGGAGAAATTGGAGAAGAACCTGGGTGGTATCAAAGAGATGGACAGAATCCCTGACTGTATCTTCGTAGTAGATCCCAAGAAGGAAAGAATTTGTGTACAGGAAGCGCATGCTCTGGGAATTACCCTGGTAGGTATCGGTGATACCAACTGTGATCCTGAGGAATTAGATTACATCATCCCTGGTAACGATGATGCAATCCGTGCCGTAAAACTGATCGTATCCAAGATGGCAGACGCTGTTATTGAGGCAAGACAGGGTGAGGCAGTTTACACTGACGAGGAAGTTGCAGCAGCAGATGCTGAGGCAGCAGATATCGAGCAGGTTGCAGAGCAGGCTGAATAAGATTTTATAATATAGGAGGATAACACAATGGCAGCTATTACAGCTTCTATGGTAAAAGAACTGCGTGAAATGACTGGCGCAGGCATGATGGATTGTAAAAAGGCTTTAAATGAAACCGATGGCAACATGGACGAGGCTGTTGAGTTCTTACGCAAAAACGGTCAGGCTAAGGCTGAGAAAAAGGCCGGACGTATTGCGGCAGAGGGACTTTGCCGTGTCATCACAAACGATAATATCACTGCAGCAGTTGTAGAGGTAAACTCTGAGACAGATTTCGTTGCAAAGAACGAGACTTTCCAGCAGTATGTAGACGCTGTTGCAAAACAGGCTCTGGCATCTGACGCTGCTGATTTAGATGCGTTTATGGCTGAGAAATGGATTCTGGATGAGTCCAAGACCGTTAAGGAAGCACTGGTTGATAAGATTGCTGTCATCGGTGAGAACCTGACCATCCGCAGATTCCAGAAAATTACCGCAGCAAACGGCTGTGTTGTAACCTATCTTCATGGCGGCGGACGTATCGGCGTTATCGTTGAGGCTGAGACTGATGTTGTCAACGATGCAGTTAAAGAGGCCATGACCAATATCGCAATGCAGGTTGCTGCTCTGTCCCCTAAGTATGTAAGTGGGGAGGAGATCAGCGCTGATTATATCGAGCATGAAAAAGAGATCCTGCGTGCTCAGATCATGAACGATCCTAAGGAGTCCGCTAAACCTGAGAAGGTTATCAACGGCATGATCGAAGGACGTGTAAAGAAAGAATTAAAAGAAATCTGTCTGGTAGACCAGGTTTACGTTAAGGCAGAGGATGGCAAACAGACTGTAGGCCAGTATGTTGCACAGGTTGCTAAAGAACAGGGCGCTGACTTAAAGATTAAGAGCTTTGTTCGTTTCGAGACCGGAGAAGGTATCGAGAAGAGAGTCGATGACTTCGCAGCAGAAGTTGCAGCACAGGCTGGACTGTAAGAGTAGGCATTTTCAATCCGGGATCTTATTGATCCCGGATTTTTTAAGTTCATAGGAAAAGAATCGTTTAAACAACATGCAGAACGTGCGCAGAAATGAGGTAAAAAATGGGTGGATTTTTTGGCGTAGCATCCAGCGAGGATTGTGTATTTGATCTTTTTTTTGGAGTGGATTATCATTCCCATCTGGGAACCAGACGAGGTGGAATGACGGTCTATGGAAAGAATGGTTTTAACCGTGCCATTCACAATATAGAGAACGCTCCTTTCCGTACCAAATTTGATAAGGAAGTGGAACACATGTCTGGATGGTATGGAATCGGCTGTATTTCAGACTATGAGGCGCAGCCTTTGATTATCCGTTCCCATCATGGAACCTATGCAATTACCACAGTAGGGAAGATCAATAACATGGATGGCTTACAGCAGATGCTGTTTGATCAGGGACATGTACACTTTCAGGAGATGAGCACCGGTGAGATTAATGCTACCGAACTGATTGCAGCACTGATCAATACGAAAGCCAATTTGATTGAAGGCATCCGTTTTGTACAGGAAGTGGTAGATGGTTCTCTGTCCCTTCTTTTAGTAAACCAGGCAGGAATTTATGCAGCCAGAGACCGTCTGGGACGTACTCCGGTTGTGGTTGGTAAAAAGGAAGAGGGCTTCTGCGTATCCTTTGAAAATTTTGCCTACAAGAATTTAGGTTATTCTGATTATAAAGAGCTGGGTCCCGGAGAAATTGTGGTTTTGACGGAAAAAAACTGTATTACCTTGGCGCAGCCGGGCAAGGATATGAAGATTTGTACCTTTCTCTGGGTATATTATGGATATCCGGCCAGTTCCTATGAAGGAACCAGTGTAGAACAGATGCGTTACAACTGTGGTGCGAAGATGGCACAGAGAGATCACGTGAAACCGGATATCGTAGCCGGAGTGCCGGATTCCGGAACTGCCCATGCAGTTGGGTACGCCAATGAAGCGGGAATTCCCTTTTCCAGACCATTTATCAAGTATACACCCACCTGGCCCCGTTCCTTCATGCCTACCATGCAGAGCAAGCGCAATCTCATTGCCAAGATGAAGATGCTGGCGGTGGACGATTTAATTAAGGATAAGAGTATCCTGCTGATTGATGACTCCATTGTCCGGGGAACCCAGCTTCGGGAGACCACGGAATATCTTTATGAAAGCGGAGCAAAAGAGGTACATATCCGTCCGGCATGTCCCCCACTGCTGTACGGCTGTAAATACCTGAATTTCTCCCGTTCTTCTTCAGAGATGGACCTGATTGCCCGAAGGGTCATTGAACGCCTGGAAAACGGTCAGGTGACAGAAGAAATCCTGCAGGAATATGCAGATCCGGAGTCAGAGAAGTATGAAAAAATGGTGGAAGAGATCGGCAAGGAGTTGAAGTTTACCTCTCTGCGCTTTAACCGCCTGGATGACATGCTGGAGGCAACCGGTCTGGAACCCTGTAAACTGTGTACTTATTGCTGGAACGGAAAGGAATAAAACGTTTCAAATGGATCGCAGAATCACTTATGAGATAGGCTCATTGGAAAGGGAACTGCGGGTCAGCACCTACTTGAAACAGCAGGGGTTTTCTTCTCAGGGGATTATTGAACTGAAGAAGAATCCTGATACGGTATGGCTGGATGGACAGGCTGTGCATATGAATCAGCTTGTTCATTCGTCCCAGATCCTGACCGTTCAGGTGAAGGAGACCGGCAGTGACGCGATAACGCTGCCGGTAGAACTTCCCACTGACATTGTATACGAAGATGAGGACATTGTGGTGGTGAATAAGCCTGCGGGGATGCCTACTCATATTTCCATGAAAAATTACGATAATACTTTGGCAAATGCCCTTGCATGGCGTTACCGGGATGAGGCTTCCCCCTTTGTATTTCGTTGTACCAACCGCTTGGACAGAGATACCTCGGGGCTTACGGTAGTGGCAAAGAACCGGCTCAGTGCGGCAATTCTGGGGCAGATGGTTTCTGCTAAGGCCTTAGGCGGTCTGGACGCAAAGGGAATCCACAGAGAGTATCTGGGCATTGTCAAAGGCAGCATGGCTGTAAAAAGCGGGGTGATTGACGCACCTCTCTCGCGAAAACCCGGCTCTGTGCTGGAACGGCAGGTAGATTTTGAATACGGGGATAGAGCAGTGACTCATTACCGTGTGGTGGCAGAGAAGGATGGATATACCCTCCTTGCCCTGCAGCTGGAAACGGGACGTACACACCAGATTCGTGTGCATTTGAAGTTTATAGGATATCCACTGATTGGAGATTATCTGTATAATCCGGATATGGAACAGATTGGCAGGCAGGCGCTCCATGCGTGGAAACTGGCCTTTGTCCATCCCATCAGTAAGGCGCCGTTAGCCTTTGAGGCACCTTTGCCGGAGGATATGAAAGCAGTTATGAATTTGTTTTAATTGAGGTAGTTATGAAGATTAGTCTCTCCGATCATTTTACTTATAAAAAATTATTACGTTATGTCATGCCCAGTGTATTTATGATGATTGTAAGTTCCGTGTACAGTATTGTGGACGGCTTCTTTGTATCAAACTTCGTGGGTAAAAACTCTTTCGCAGCGGTCAATCTGATTATGCCTTTTATTATGATCCTATGTGCAGTGGGCTTCATGATAGGTGCAGGAGGCACTGCCCTGATAGCGAAGACACTGGGAGAAGGAAAGGATCAGAAAGCATCCGAATACTTTTCCATGATGATTTATGTTTTGATTGTGGCAGGTATCATTTTGTCTGTATTGGGTATTGTTTTCATGCGCCCCATTGCCCGTTTCCTGGGAGCGGATGCTGAGGTTCTGGAGGATTGTGTCCTTTATGGCAGAATCCTGATGGCGTCCAATACCTTCTTTATGCTGCAGAATGCCTTCCAGAGCTTTATGGTAGCGGCAGAGAAGCCTCACTTTGGGTTGGTGATTTCTATTGCCACCGGTATAACCAACATGGTGTTAGACTTCTTTTTGGTCTATGTTTTTCCCTTCGGAATTGCAGGAGCAGGTATTGCAACCCTGATTGGACAGATCCTGGGAGGAATGATTCCCATGATCTATTTTGCACGACCGAATAACAGTCGTCTGCGTCTGGTAAAAACCAGGATTGACTGGAATGCACTGGGAAAAGCCTGCATGAACGGAGCATCGGAGATGGTAAGCAATATTTCAGCATCCGTAATCGGTATGCTTTATAATTTCCAGCTGCTGCGAATGGCCTCTGTCAATGGTGTGGCAGCCTACGGTGTCATTATGTATGTAACCTTTATTTTCATGGCCTTTTTCTTTGGATATTCTGTGGGAGTTAATCCCATTGTAGGATATCATTATGGAGCAGGTAACCATGATGAATTAAAGAATATCCTGAAGATGAGTTTGAAAATCACCACAGTGGTAGCAGTGATTATGACGGTGGCAGCCTGTGTATGCGCAGGACCGGTTGCTTCTATTTATGTAGGATATGATCAGGAACTGCATGAAATGACCATTCATGCCATGCGGATTTACTCCATTTCCTTCCTGTTATGTGGATTTAATATTTTTGGTTCCGCATTTTTTACCGGATTAAATAACGGAACGGTATCAGCTATTATTTCTTTTCTGCGAACCTTTGTATTTCAGGTTGCGGCGATTCTGATCTTTCCTATTTTCCTGGGGGTAAATGGAATCTGGCTGGCAATCACGGCGGCAGAAGGGTTAACACTGATGGTAACCATGTACTTCCTTGTGAAGAACCGGCACAGATATCACTATGCAGATTAGCAGAAGGGGAGTATATCAAAAGTTTTTTGAAAAATATAAAAAAAATACAAAATAAGTGTTGACAGATAAAAGGGTATCTGGTAATATAAGTTTTGTTCGCAGGAGTGGTGGAATTGGCAGACGCGCAGGCTTCAGGTGCCTGTGGTAGCAATACCGTGCGGGTTCAAGTCCCGCCTTCTGCAGGAAAGGATTTCGAGAAATCGGAATCCTTTTTTTCTGCCTCTAAGCCAACAAAAAGGCTCTTTCCTCAATGGGAAGGAGCCTTTTGATCTATCCTGTCTTATGCTTTTGTGGAATAAATATTTCCGTTTAAAATCTTGTCCAGATAATTGCCATTGGAACTGTAGGAGCTTTTCGTACTGGCCTGACGACTTGCGGAAGAGTAAATCAGGGAAGCCTTGGAACTGATGGTGCTGCCATAGGAACCACCGTTGCCAAAGATACTCTGAATGGTTGCCACATCTGCCTTATTCAGCGTTTCTTTATCAACGGATAAGGTTTTGTCCTTGCCAATGGTAATGCCGATTTTTGCCAGCATTTTTGCATTGGTTGTGGTTGCGCTCTGCATATTGATTGTCTGTCGCAGTACCCGGTCGCTTCCATTATCAGCAGCAGTAGAGGTTGCTTTGTTATAGTTGGTAACAAAAGTGGAAACGGCATCATAGATCGCGTCACGATCGTAATCCAGAGTCTCTGCTTCATTGCCATTTTCATCCTTGGTTATGATTGTCTTTTTGGCATACAGGGAACGGTTGGTCAATGCATCGGCGGACTCTGCCAGAGAACTCACAGCATCCTTGATGGCAATGGATTTTTTGTCTGCAGCGGTCTGTTTGCTGGAAGAAGTTTTTTTCGAAGATTCACTATCCGAGGTGGAACTGGAACCCATCTCCTTATAATATGCTTTCATAAGCTTTTTATAGCTTCCGTTTTTCAGGGAAGCATAATCAGAAAGCAGAGAATCCGATGTTCCGTTGGAATACAGACTTCCGAACAGACTGGATATGTTTGATGAATTGTTTAAATTAATACCGCTCATATAAATTCACTCCTTTGAGAAAGGGTCGGCATCCCTGCCTGTGTTTCTATTGGATATATCGGTTACAATAAGAGAAAAGTGTAGACTTTTCAATAATATTTTAACACTTCAGGATCAAAGATACAAGGAGGAAAAGAGATTATAGGGGTAATCTGCAAGGGAAACTTTGAAAAACTATAAATCTCATATTTAATGGAATTAAATATATTTTATATCATAAATTGTAAATTTAATCTTGACTTCTTCGTTGGAAAATGATAGTATATCACTTGCGATGTGGTTTTCCACATTGGCATGCGGAAGTGTCGGAATTGGCAGACGAGCAAGACTAAGGATCTTGTGGCTATTGCAGTCGTGTGGGTTCAAGTCCCATCTTCCGCACTATCATTGAGAGGAAATCTTTAGAAAGTAAAGATTTCCTCTTTTATTTTACTGGAACCGGAAACATGAATATGAGGATAAAAAATAAAGGAATATGGAGGATTTCATTGATTTTTTACTACAATCAATATCTTCAAAGGTACGAAAAGGAAAAAAGGGGAGTCACTAAAGTGCCTAATATTAGATATACAGAGCGCAATAAATTTGCTTTTGGTGCGGTTATGCAAGTCAAGGAAATAAATTATTATGTTCCGATATCTTCTTTTGATAAGAAACAGGAGGCTAATATTTTAATTCGTATACCAGGAGATGAGAAAGAAGTAAAAGGTTCTTTACGATTTAATTATATGGTTCCCGTACCTGAGGAATGTATTCAGTAGAAAAACACATCTCTTGATACCTCAAACTAGATGTACTATCATCCCAATGGATGTAGGTACAACTAAATCAAAAGGAATGGACAGGAATGGACGCGACAGGCAGAAAAATA
>CAKRNW010000096.1 GCA_934371505.1 uncultured Lachnospiraceae bacterium | reverse complement strand
CCTACCAGGAAATCACTTCATTTCCATCTTCCGTAATGGCAATGGTTACTTCCCACTGGGCAGATTTTTTGCCGTCTTCGGTGTAGACTGTCCAATCATTCTCATCATCCACATAGATGTCGTGTCTGCCTGCGTTGATCATTGGTTCAATGGTAAATACCATTCCAGGCACTAAAAGCATCTCCGTTCCTCGCTTGGTCACATAGCTGACCCAGGGTTCTTCGTGGAATTCAATGCCTACTCCATGTCCTCCGATTTCACGGACAACGGAATAGCCATTCTCTATCGCATGATCATTGATAACTTGTGCAATATCTCCTAAAAATCCCCAGGGCTTTGCCTCCTTGATTCCCAGTTCCATACACTCTTTTGCCACACGAACCAGTTTCTGGTCTTCCTCCGATACATTTCCTAAGCAGAACATTCTGGAGGAATCGGAAAAATAACCCTTATAGATGGTGGAACAATCCACGTTTACAATGTCTCCATCCTTTAAAAAATCCTCAGTGCTGGGAATTCCATGGCATACCTGGTCGTTAATAGAGGTACAGACACTCTTAGGATAACCTTCATAATTTAAAGGAGCCGGAATTCCTCCCATCGCCTTGGTAGTCTCTGCCACAATCCGGTCAATGTCCTCTGTGGGCATGCCAATGCAGATTTTCTCAGCCACTGCATCCAGCACCGCACAGTTAATCTTTGCACTGTCCCGGATTCCCTGAATCTGCTCGGGGTTCTTAATCATTTCATGGTCAGGAACGATATGTCCCTGTCTTTGATACATCAGAATTTTGTCATCCAAGGCTTCATGGCACTGCTTATACTTTCTGCCGCTTCCACACCAACATGCCTCATTTCTTCCGGGGCGTTTCATGATATTGATACTCATATTGCTTTTCTCACTAAGAGCGAGGGACAAATTCCCTTGTCCCTCGCTCTTCTTTCTCTTTTGTATTTTATTTTTCAATTACTGAGGTAATCCGGCTGCACCAGCATCCTGATAAATCAATGCATAGGTTGTACCTACTTTGTCTGTCTGGAAGGTAATTGTCTTATCACTTACATCCAGATCATCAAAAGTCACAACCTCACCAGTTGCATTGCTTACTAACATCATTACACGGAAGGTTCTTCCTGCCCTCTGTAAATCACTGGGAATATCAAAGGTAAAGGTTTTCACAGAGCCAAACTGTTGAACTGCTTTACCATTCGCTCCAACAGCATCCACACTGTAAGCAGTTCCCCAGGTATATCCGGGATTAACAATAGTCAGGAAATTGGAGAGGTGCTGATATAAGTAATATCCCTGAACCTTTCTCTTTGCCTTTACACTGATTCCAGCCTGGCCGGGTGCATACTTTAAGGGTGAAACATATTTATCTGCGTTATAAAATTGAGCGTCTTTATATCCTGCCCGATTCTTAAATACTGCCTCATCATTTGCATAATAAATATTGGTCAGTGCCGGATAATCTGTGGTCATTAACAATGCCTTCCAACCATAACTGTAATCAATCAGATACATATATCCGGGGTGATCCTGTGCATCACGTACAATGCTCATGACACTGGTATAGGGAATTGCACCAATGGTTGACTCTGCAACCTTTGTGCCTGTGATACGGATATGTGCTTCTGTATCGATAGCACCAAGACTGGTGTTATCCTGAATAAAAGTGGTACTGGGAATCGTAACATAATGTAATCTCTTGTAACCATATAAAGCGTAACTTCCCAACCGTGAAATACCGGGTTCAATGATTGCGGACTCAAAGATACAACCATCCCAGGGACGTTTGTAAAGAGTGGAAACTGTATAATCAGGCACTTCTCCTGTTCCCTTAATGTACAGAATACCATTCTGCACACTTGCTGTAACTCCTTCTGCTACAGTCCAGGGTCCGCCTGCCTTGGAAACAGGTAATTCATCCGCCTTTGCCGTCACAGGCTGGAAACAGGTGAGACATAATCCGACTGCTAAAGCCAGCGCTAATATCTTTTTCATGAACTTTTTCATTGCTATACTCCTTTCAGGATTCTTCTTTGTTTTCAGTTTACATAGTCTATAAATTTTTGTCAACCAAATACAGGAAAAAGCCTCCGTTTTCATAAAATATTAAACTATTCTGTCTATATAGAAACAACGGCTGCGTGACTGCCCCGAGCACGATCCTTGGATACCACAATCTGCTTCTCGATGTTCTGCTTTAATTCCATTACATGGGAAATAATTCCAATCAGTCGTCCACTTCCGCTCAATTGCCGCAGTACCTTGATTGCCTGCTGCAGGGATTCCTCATCCAGGGAACCAAACCCTTCGTCAATAAACATGGAATCAAACCGGATGCCTCCCGCCGACACCTGCATTTCATCAGAAACTCCCAGTGCCAGGGCTAGGGATGCCTTAAAGGACTCCCCACCGGACAGGGATTTCACATCACGGATGCCACCGTTGTAATGATCGACCACATCCAGATCCAAACCTACTTCAGACTTGCGGCTGGCATTTTCCTGCCGTCTTTTCAGTTCATACTGCCCGTTGGTCATCATCATCAACCGGACATTGGCTCTGGCAAGGATTCGGTCAAAATATGCCATCTGTACATAGGTTTCCAGCTTGATTTTTTCTTTTCCGGGCAAAGTAGCATTGGCAGTGTCTGACAATGTACGCAGCTGTCTGCACTTTGTTTCCATCTGCTCCAGTTTTCCTTTGCCTTCCTTTATCTTGTCAAAAGAATTCCGGTTCACAGACAGACGTGTTAAAATCTCATCCCGTTTCGGTGTCAGTTCCTTTTTCCGTTCGCTTCGCTCCTCCACTTCTTTCTGGCACTGTGCCACATCAATCTCCTTCATGTAAGATAACTGTTCCTCATAAGCTGCCACTCTGGCGAAAATTGCATGGATATTTTTCTCGCAATTTTCCTGTTGCTCCATTGCCCTGTCATACGCCTGCTGTAGCTGCTGTTGTTTCTTTTTCTGGGATTCCAGAGCTTCTACCGCCTCCTGTTTCGTGGCAAAAGAGAGTTTTTTTCGGTTCTCTTCCACATGCTTTTTTTCAATGGAAATGGTTGCGGTCATTCCCGCCTTCTGTGCGGAGAGTTCCGTAAGGGTGTGCTGTATCTGCTCTAGCTGTCTGGTGAGTTGCGTAACTTGTTCCTCCAGGGCTTTCCTTCGTTTCTTCTGATTCTGTAGCTGTCGAAGTTCTTCTTCCACGTTTTGAATGGATTCGGTGAGTCTTTGTAGTTCTCCCTGAATCAGTGCTTCCAGTGTCCGACTCATTTCTCCGTTTTTTTCCTTATCAAAGGAAAGTCCCAGTTCCTCTGCCTTTTCCCCTATCTGCCTTTCCATTGCCTCCATTTTCCCCTTTAACCCGGCAGCTTTCTCACTTTCTTTTTGAACGATTCCGTTTAACCGCTCTGTTTCCTGTTTTTCCCGCTCCAGCATCTCTTTTGAAGGTGCATTTTCCGCAGCCACTGCCAGATCAGGATGATGAACAGAACCACAGACAGGACAGGGATCTCCTTCCTGCAATCCCATTGCAAGAATCCCCGCCTGCTCCCTGAAATAAAGCTGATAATCCCGGATATAGTTCCGGTTCTGGGCTTCATAATTCTGTAACACCTGTTCCAGAACCTTCTTCTCCTGTTCCCACTGTTTTCCCAATTTTCCAGAGGAAACATACTGCTCCTGTAATGCTAAAACAGATGTCTTCCTTTCTTTCCAGCCCTGCAAAGATAAATTCCGTTTTCCTTCATCCGCATCAATCCTGGATAGCGTTTCCAGTTCATGTCCCGCTTCCTTCTGAGCTTCCAGACAGTTCGCCTGCTGTGCTTTTTCCTGTTCCTCCCGGAGGGTCATTTCCTCCAGCTTGCTCCGAAGCTGTCGGATTTCCTGTTCCTGTTGCTCCAGAACTTCATAGTCCTGGAGTTTTTCCCGGAGAAGGGTAATCTTTTCTCCCAGATGTTTCCGTTCCGGCTCCAGCGCTTTCTGTTTCTCCACCTCCAGAGAAACCTGTTCCCGTTCCTGTTCCAGCTTTTCCTTTTGAATCCTGTCCGCAGACAATTTTTCCCGGAGCTTCTGCGCCTCCTCCGCTTTCACAAGCTGCTCTTTGTAAGCGCTGATTTCCTGTTCCAGGTTTCTCAACGCTTTTTCCAGCTCCTGTAGCTCCTTCTGGTCACTGGCAAGCAGCTCCCGCAGGACATTGACTGTGTCAGTCACTCCAAGCTGTCCCTCTTTGCTCCGTTGTACCTCCAGGGCAAAGGGGCTGTCCTCCTCGCATACCATATCCTGGATATACTGGTGGATGCTGTCACGCTGAGACAGTCTTTCTCCCTCCGCCTTTTGCAGAAGAAGTTTCAGCCGGAGCTGTAACTGCTCATAATTTTCCGTCCGGAAAATCCGCCGAAAAATGTCGTGACGCTGTGGGGTGTCCGCAAAGAGAAATTTTTGAAACGCACCCTGGGCAATCATCACAATCCGGGAAAACTGGTTGTAATTGACTCCCAGAATTTCCTCCATCTTCGATGTGACATTCTGTATCCCGGTCACGGTACTGCCGTCCGGCAAAAAAAGGGTGGCATCGGCACTCTGCTTTGTGGTTCCCTCTCCTCTCGCCTTTGGACGGGGATATTCCGGATTCCGCCGTACCCGGTATTTTTTATTTTGATATAAAAATTCCAGTTCCACCTCCGTGGGCGTCTCCGGCAGTGCATAGTTGGAACGCATCATGCTGCCTGTGCGCTCGGCTCCACTGGCGCACCCAAAGAGTGCAAACGTGATGGCATCAAAAATCGTGGTTTTTCCCGCACCGGTATCCCCGGTAATCAGATAAATTCCTTCGGTTCCCAGCGCATCCAGTTCTATGGTTTCCACTCCGGCGTAGGGTCCAAAAGCCGACATTTTCAATCGAATGGGTCTCATCCTGCTCCTCCCCAAATCTGCGCAATCAGGGCGTCCACCAGGGCTCCCTGCTCCTCCGACATCTCTGTGCCATTCTGACTTTGAAACAGCTCGTCAAAAAGCTGGCGGGGTGTCTTTTCCTCAATCCTCTCCGATACCCCGATTTCTGACGCCGTTCTGGTTCGCCGGTTATCGTATTCCATCCGCATAATATAGGGATAGATTGCCCTCAGCTTTCCCAATGCCTCCGGCACATCCTCCTCATCCGTCAAAGTGACTTTTAAATATCCCTGCCAGAAAGATTTGCCTTCATAATAGGAACGGGCTGTCAGTTCCTCATAAGTCCCCCGAATCTCGTAAAAATCCCGGAGAGGTATCAGCGGAATGGTACGGATTTCCACTTCGCCCTTTTCTCTCAGCTTCACAATGGTCACACTTTTTTGATGATGTACTTCGGAAAAAGAATATTTTAACGGTGTGCCACAATAGCGAACTGTCTCTTTTCCCACCTTCTGGGGATTGTGAATGTGTCCCATCGCCACATAGTCAATCCCTTCCAACACGTTGGCACTCACATCATCCAGTCCCCCGATGCTGGTTTCCTCCGACTCGCACCGGGACGCGCCCGCCACATACTGATGCATCACCAGCACATTCCGCACGCTGTAGTCCATCTGCATCTGCCGGACTGCCGCACCCACCGCATCGGTATAGTCCCGGATTTCCTCCTCCGGGAAAAACTGCGCCACCTGCACCGGTTTTACAAAAGGGAGCAGGTACAGATTACAACTGCCATAATCGTCCTCCAGCACAACGGGCTCCGTCTTCCCATCATAGGCACGGGCAATGTATACCCCGCTTTTTTGCAAAAGGGGGGAGGCAAAGGAAATCCGGTCTATGGAATCGTGGTTTCCCCCGATGATAAACACCTTCTGCTGTCGTTGTACCAGTTGTTCCAGAAAAAAGTCAAACATCTTTACCGCCTCTATGGAAGGCATCTGCTTGTCGTAAATATCCCCCGCCAGCAGCACACCATCCGGCTTTTCCCGGTCAACAATTTCCAGAATTTCCTGCAAAATATATCGCTGGTCATCCAGCATGGAATATTCGTATACTCTTTTCCCCAGATGCAAGTCCGATAAATGTACCAATTTCATAGAACTTTCTCTTCCCCTTTTATGGATATTAAATCACCTGCTTATCCAGCCATTTTCCACTGCGGAAACGAAGTCCGAAAATCAGTCCCCGCAGTGCCCAGTCGGAGAACATGCCAATCCACACCGCCATAGGACCCATGTGATATACTTTTGCCAGGAAAATGCAAAGCGCTACCCGTAAAAACCACATGGTACAGGTGGAGACAATCATGGAAAACTTCACATCGCCCGCCGCGCGCATGCCGTATGCCGGGATGAAGGAAAATGTCCAGAAAATCGGTTTCACAATGGTAATGACAATCACCATCCGGATACAGAGTGCCGCACTATCCGGCTCCAACCCTGCCAGCATGGTCACCGGCTTTACAATCGCCAGCACAAACAGGCAGGATAAAAGAACCACAACCCAGGCATATCCCGTGAGTTTCACAATGTAATACTTTGCCTCCTCCTTGCGTCCCGCACCGATACACTGTCCCACTACAGTCATCAGACCGATTCCGATTCCCATTCCAGCCACACCGTTTACCATCTCCAGGATGTTGGTCATCGCCTGGGCAGATATGGCAATTCTTCCCATGGTGGAAACGGTAGACTGAATCGCCAGCTTGCCGAACTGGAACATGCCATTTTCAATTCCCGCCGGAATTCCCACCGCAAGAATCGTCCCGATGAGTGCAAAATCCGGGCGCATCTGTAAATAATTGTCAATGACAATGGGCTGTCTGGGTTTCCGCAAGCTGTAAAAAATTACCACCGTGCAGAACACACGGGAAAGCAGAGTGGAAATGGCGGCACCCGCAACGCCCATATTCAGTCCAAACATTAAAATGGCATTTCCCGCAACGTTTAACAGATTGGAAATGACAGAAATTTTCATGGGATATTTGGCATTTCCTCCTGCCCGGTAAAAGGCAGAGCCAGCATTGAATAATGCCAGAAAGGGATAGGACAATACGGTTATGTAGAAGTAAATGAGGGATGCCTCCATCACATCCGCATCCACTTTTCCGAAAATCAGCTGTAACAGGGGTGCCCTGCCAATGAGAAAAAGAATCATCAGCAGAACAGAAATAGACAGGACAGCAAGAACCACCTGTCTCGCTGCCCGGTTACTGCCCTTTTCATCCCGTTTGCCAAGATACTGGGAACAGACAATGGTGGCACCCGTTGCCAACGCGGAAAACACCTGGATGACCAGGTTGTTGATGGAATCCACCAGGGATACCGCAGAGATTGCCGCCGTTCCCACATTTCCCACCATCATCGTGTCCACCATTCCCATGAAAGAGTTCAACAGCTGCTCTATCATTAAAGGAATCAGTAACATCCACAGCGTTTTGTTGTCGAACATCCTATGTTCCCAGTCAATTTTCGTTTTATCGTAGAGTTTCATTTTCGTGCCCAGTAAATACTAATCTATTTTATTTCCATAATTTTTCGATACGTTGTCTCACATATCCCCCATACACAAAACCGGTATGGTCAAACTGTCGCATTTTATCCTTTAATTGCCTGCTCTCATCTGAATGACAGGAATCTAAATATGCAAGCGTTTTTTCCGCACTCTCTGCCTGTGAACATGAATTTCCTAATAATTTTTCCGGCAGACACGGTGTCTCATCGACAGCCTCAAACGCATGATTAAAATCCATCAAGGGTGCCGGTTTCATCTCATTTTTATCGGATAATAAAAAGCCCCAATTCCCCTTGTGTCTGTCGATGTTTCCTGTCAGATAGTCACTCAGATTCATCAGGTGGTAGGCATAACTAAAATCTTCCATCTGTAATAATGCAGATAAGTCATTGTTAAAGCTATACTGTTCTGCCGTTACAAGTGCTGTATGTTTATCCGTAAAAATGGCACAGCGGGATGTCACTGTACCCTGGAACACAAACCTCGTATATGCCACACAGAGCAGCCCCAATGCAGCAAGTATCTGACTTGCCTCTATCTCCTTTTGTACCGAATCTCCCACGTTCCCTTTCAGCAAAAATACGGAGTCCCCTTCCCGAATCCATGCTTTTGGTGCTACCCCGGCAGTTGAACAGTCTGGAGCAAGTAACATTGCATTTTGCACCGTCAGTGGTTTTCCCGTCAAGGCAATCGCCACGGCATTGTTAAGAGAATTTTCAAACAAGTTTATCTGTTCCCAGTTTAAACATTCCTTATCGCTCTGCACCCAGTAAAAATCTGTGAGCGTTAAGGCATGATACTGCAATGCGGCGTATGCACGACTTCTTATATTATTGCTTTGTGTCAAACCACAGGCATTTAAAATAGCCTTTGCATAAACCCTATCTAAAGACAGGAGCCTGTCCGAACACCAGGAATAGAAATTTTGCAGGTTATTCACGCAGGTGTCGATATCCTCTCCCGATTCCAAAAACATGTCCAATGGCATATCTTTTTCCTGTAGAATCTCGCAAACACCATTTTTATCATTTATGGTCGATGTCACCGTATTCTGTTTCATCAGTTTAAATAACATAAGCGTACCTCATTTAATAGCATTATACCTATAAATGCTTTGTTTAACAAGTGAGAGTATTTCCTTGTCTCGGAAAAACAAAAGCACCCTTGTTACAGGATGCTCTCATTAAGGCGATATGTACGATTCAAATTCCCTTTCCAAAACCCTTGACAATGGAAACGCTTTCTCAAACTCTGACCCTTTGACAATCAGCCGGTGGGAACGTTCTCTGCGTTCCACCAGCTTTTATTAGGAAATGTTGACCTCAGCGTTTTTAAAATATTTAATTGTTGCTCTATATGGAATAAAAGTTTTGATCGCCATTGTTGTATAAATTTAAACTCACATTCCATATCAGGATTTCTTTAATTCCTCCTGATACAATTTTCTGAAGCAAGCCGGATTAATCTTGTTTGCATAAAAGTAATCTCTGTTTTCTCACTCATAATGAATCCTCCTTAATTTCTTGGTCAATAATACTGGAATTTTCTACTCTTATCAATAACCCCAAGTCATCAGATTCCATTCTCCGCCTTCACTCCGTGCAAGCCACCATGACCAAGTGTATTCT
>CAKRNW010000095.1 GCA_934371505.1 uncultured Lachnospiraceae bacterium | reverse complement strand
CAAAAGATTATGGCATTTACATTCGTAAGATTACTGCCGACACCGGAGGAAATTCGTGGTTCCTACCCCGTGCCGGAAAACTGTAAAAAGATAAAAGAGGAACGGGATCTGGAGATTCGCAAGGTTCTCACCGGCGAAAGTGATAAATTTCTGATGATTATCGGTCCCTGCTCCGCAGACAACGAGGATTCCGTCTGCGAATATGTAAACCGCCTTGCCAAGCTCAATGATAAGGTAAAAGATAAGCTGATTCTCGTTCCCCGGATTTATACCAATAAGCCCCGCACCACCGGCGATGGTTACAAAGGAATCGTACATCAGCCAAACCCGGAAGAAAAGGAAGACTTCCTCGCCGGACTCATCGCCATGCGTAAAATGCACATCCGCGCCATGCAGGAAACCGGTCTCACCGCTGCAGACGAAATGCTTTATCCGGATAACTGGGGCTATGTCTCCGACATTCTCTCCTATGTGGCCATCGGTGCCCGGTCTGTGGAGGATCAGTTACATCGACTGACCGTCAGCGGCTTTGATGTGCCAGCCGGCATGAAAAACCCCACCAGTGGTGACTTCTCCATTATGCTGAATTCCGTTTATGCGGCACAGCACCCCCACTCTTTCACCTACCGTGGCTATGAAGTAAACACCAACGGCAATGACCTGGCACATACCGTACTGCGCGGCTCCGTCAACAAATATGGAAGAAGCATTCCCAACTACCACTATGAGGATTTAAGTAATCTGCTGGCGCTTTATAATGAGCATGATTTAAAAAATCCCGCCGCCATTATCGACTCCAATCACAACAACTCCAATAAACAGTTTGAGCAGCAGGTTCGAATTGTCAAGGAAGTACTCCACAGCCGCCGTCTTAACAATGACATCCGTAAGCTGGTAAAGGGTGTGATGGTGGAAAGCTATTTAGTAGAAGGAAATCAGAAGATTGGTGAGGGCGTTTACGGCAAATCCATTACTGATGCCTGCCTGGGCTGGGAAGATTCCGAGCGTCTGATTCTGGATACCGCAGATTTGATTTAAAAGTTCTTTAAAATGCAGCAAAGAGGATTCCCCGACAGACGGTTGAATCCTCCTTTTTATTTTCACTGTAATTTTTCATAGCCTGCAAATTTTTAAATGCCACGGCACTTTGCATCACCACAAAGGTCTGTTCCCACTATCCTCTTGGATGTGCCTTGGCATATACCTCCCGGATATGATTATGATTCATGGCAGCATAAATCTGTGTGGTAGAAATATCGGAGTGCCCTAACATTTCCTGAACACTGCGCAGATCTGCCCCATTTTCCACCAGATGGGCGGCAAAGGAATGACGCAGTGTATGGGGTGTGATATCCTCCTCAATTCCAGCCTTCTTCGCGTAATATTTAATCAACTTCCAAAAACCCTGACGGCTCATAGGCTGACCGGAATAATTGACAAACAAGGTGTCCTCTTCCTCGTTTTCAATCATGTCTCTTCGTGCAGATTCCAGATAACGAAGCAACGCATTTTTCGCCTCTCTTCCAAAAGGAACCACACGTTCCTTATTATTATCCCGGCATACAATAAATCCCAGTTTCAGATTTACATCTGTTACTTTCAATGAAATCAGTTCCGTTACCCTGATTCCGGTGGCATAAAGCAATTCCAACATGGCCTTATCCCTGACTTCTTTCGGGCTTTCCGTTCCCGGCTGCTCCAACAGCCGGTTTACCTGTTCCTCTGAAAGAATTTCCGGTATTTTCTTTTCAATCTTAGGCGGTTTCAATGCCTCGGAAATATCCTCCGGCACCTTTCCCTCTTTCCATAAATAATGATAAAACGCTTTGATTGATGCAATGTTTCGGGAAATCGTTGCTGCAGCAAAATGATTCTTCTCCAGATAAAGAATATAGGAATGCAAATGTGTCACCGTGATTTCTGACACCTCCGCAATTCCCTGCTCCTTCATATACTTTAATACCTTATTTAAATCTCTGCGGTATGACATCTCTGTATTCTCTGAGGTTTTCTTCGTATTATGTAAATAAGATATAAACTGATCAATTTCCTTTTCCATTAAAAACACTGCCTTCCCCTCTGTTATGTCAACAAAAATGCGTTGGTAAAATCCATTATATAGGCTATATTCGGGAAAAGCAAATGGATTTTCCAGCGTATTTACGCGGTTTTACAGTCTTTCACCTTCAGAATACAAGATATCGAAAAAAGGAAAATTATGTCTACTATATGTGGTGAAAATTAATGTAAATATAAATGTAAATATTTTTGTACCAAAAATGGATTAACATAACTTTGTAACCAGGCGGCTGCGCTGTACATGCAAATACAAAACAACATTTCCCCGAACAAAGCTTTCCTTCCGATAAATTCTCCCCCACATTTCAGACGGTAGGTTCTTGTATAAAGCTTTCGGTTCAGTTCAAAAAACACCCATATCGCTGGTACAAGAATGATGCAGTGGGGAAAACCCGCCACCAGAAACAATCCTGCTCCTTTCCATGCATACCGTTGTATTAATGTCATAAAAAAAGTGCCCTGCAGCATACAGATCCATAGCAGATATAAGTCCATCCCTTTTTTCCCTGCAAATGACATCGAAAGAAGCACCAAAAAAACAAGTTCTGTAACTCTCCTTTTCATCAGATAAAAAAACAAGGATTCCGGCAGAAACACAGTGCTGGAAAGTTTCTGCAAGGCATCTTCATTTGAAAAGCCTGTAAATTCAGAAACTCCGTTTCCAACAAGCTTCGTTACCAGCATCCCAGCAAAAAAGCCGCCCACGGTTACCCCCGCGAGCGGCCATACATTCGGGGAGACATTTCTGCTTCGTTGTCTGATTCGTTGCTTCGTCATCCCTGTCTCCGAATTTTTCTTTATCCAATTTTATGCAGATATTTACATTCATATGCCAGAATGGCGGCGATGGTTTTGCTGTCCTGAATCTCACCGGCGTAAATTTTCTCATTTAACTCCTCCAGTGTAAATTCGTAAACATCGATGTATTCATCTTCATCCAGATGCTGTTTCCCCGGCTTAAGATTTCTCGCCAGATAAATATCGATCTTCTCATTGCAAAAAGCAACGGTAGTACGAATGGTAATGAGTAATTCCAGGTTTTCACTGTGATAGCCGGTCTCTTCCTCCAGTTCTCTGGCTGCAGCTGCTTTCGTTGGCTCATCCGCCCCGTTCAGTCCACCCGCCGGAATCTCCAGTGTGAACCGATCCAAAGCATTGCGGTACTGTCTCACCATTAAAATTTTACCATCAGCCGTTACCGGAACCACAGCTGCAGCTCCCTGGTGCTCGATAAAATCCCATTTCGCCATATTCCCATTGGGAATCTGTACCGTATCCTCATAAAATTTCACCAGTTTCCCCTGATACTTTAGTTCACGTCCGATTCGTTTAATTTCTTCATTCATATCGTTCATCTCATTGATTCTTCTATTTGCACTGTGACAATAATTTTTCCACACTCACCAGTTTGACGCAGAGTGTAAAGAGTTCCGCCGCCTGGAGCATCTCCTCCTCGCTGGGATAAGAGGGGGCGATTCGGATATTGGAATCCTTTGGGTCTTTTCCGTAAGGGTAAGTTGCTCCTGCTCCCGTCAGCGTCACTCCTGCCTCCTTACATTTCGCCACGATTGCTTTTGCACAACCCTCCATGGAGTCAAAGGAGATAAAATAGCCACCCAAGGGTTTCGTCCAGGTTCCGATGTCCAGACCGCCCAGTTCCTTCTCCAGAACTTCCAGGGTGATATCAAACTTCGGACGCATGATAGCTGCATGGCGCATCATCTGTGCTCTGATGCCATCCACATTTTTAAAGTAACGGACATGGCGCAGCTGATTTAATTTATCATAGCCAATGGTCTGTACTGTCATGGTGGATTTAATCCAATCCCGGTTTTTCTCAGAGGCCGCAATACAGGAAATTCCTGCTCCTGCCATACTAATCTTGGAAGTGGATGCAAATTCAAACACTATATCCGGATTTCCAGCCTTTTCACAGGCTCCTAAAATTTCCATCAGAGTGTCTGCTTTGTCCTCATATAAATCATGGACACCGTATGCATTGTCCCAGTAAATTCTAAAATCCTCTGCGGCGGGCTTTAATGCTGCAAATCGAAGCACGGTTTCATCGGAATAGGTATAGCCCTGGGGATTGGAATACTTCGGTACGCACCAGATTCCTTTGACTGCGGGGTCGTTATTTACATACTGTTCTACTAAATCCATATCGGGGCCCTGGGGTGTCATAGGGATATTGATCATCTCAATTCCCATGGTCTCTGTAATTTTAAAGTGTCTGTCATAGCCGGGAACCGGGCATAAAAATTTCACCTTGTCCAGTTTACACCAGGGAGTGGAACCACATACTCCATACAGCATGGAACGACTTACCGTATCATACATAATCGGCAGACTTGCATTTCCACAGATAATGACATTTTCAGGAGAAATCCCCAACATATCTGCCATCAACTTTCGTGCTTCCGGAATTCCTACCAACCCGCCATAGTTACGGCAATCCAGACCATCTTCTGCAATCATATTATCCTGGGCGGTAAGAGCATCCATCAGACCGCTTCCCATATCCAATTGTGCCGGTGCAGGTTTTCCTCTGGACATATCCAGTTTCAATCCCTTCCCTTTTGCATCTTCAAATTCCTGTTGCAGCTGTTCATGTAACTGCTGTAATTCTTCTTTGCTCATTGCTTTCAATGATTTCATTGCGATGACCAGACCTTTCTCTTCTATTGTTTGGATAATCGTATACAATCATACACTTATGACATTCTACTACACCTGCTGAAACGATGCAATAAGAAAAGGGTATGAATTTTTTAAATTCATACCCTTTTTGAATCATTTCGCATAATCAATGACACGCGACTCTCTGATTACATTTACTTTAATCTGTCCGGGATATTCTAACTCAGCTTCGATCTGCTTGGAAATATCCCTTGCCAGTAATACCATGTCTGCATCAGAAACTTGTTCAGGAACTACCATGACACGGATTTCTCTACCTGCCTGGATTGCAAAAGATTTGTCTACACCTTTGAAATTGTTTGTTATGTCTTCTAACTGTTTTAACCTGGTTGTGTAAGTTTCCAGAGTCTCACGTCTTGCGCCCGGTCTAGCTGCAGAAATAGTATCAGCTGCCTGTACAATACATGAAATCAGTGTTGTAGGTTCCACATCACCATGATGGGATTCTACTGCATTGATCACAATATTAGATTCCTTGTATTTTCTACATAACTCGGCACCTAACTGAATATGAGATCCTTCCATTTCATGGTCAACCGCTTTACCGATATCATGCAGTAAACCGGCACGCTTTGCCATTCTTACATCTAAGCCCATCTCAGCGGCCAGAAGACCGGATAACTGGGCAACTTCGATGGAATGTTTCAATGCATTCTGACCATAGCTGGTTCTAAACTTCATCTTACCAAGTAATTTGACGAGTTCAGGATGAATACCATGTACTCCTACTTCCAGAGTAGCAGCTTCACCTTCCTCTTTGATCATTACTTCTACTTCTCTTTGCGCTTTCTCCACCATCTCTTCAATTCTGGCGGGATGAATACGTCCATCTACGATGAGCTTCTCCAGCGCAATTCTAGCCACTTCACGACGAATAGGATCAAATCCGGAAAGAATAACAGCTTCCGGAGTATCGTCAATAATCAGATCCACTCCGGTCATAGTCTCAAGAGTTCTGATGTTTCGACCCTCACGACCGATAATTCTTCCTTTCATCTCATCGTTAGGCAGCTGGACAACGGAAATCGTTGTCTCGGAAACGTGATCAGCAGCACATCGCTGAATGGCTGATACCACATATTCCTTTGCCTTCTTGTCAGCTTCCTCCTTCGCCCTGGTCTCCATTTCCTTGATCATGACGGCGGATTCATGCTTTACTTCATCTTCAACAATTTTCAATAAGTAATCTTTTGCCTGATCTGAGGTTAAACCTGAAATCCTTTCGAGTTCCTGTACTCTTTGCTCGTTTAACTTAGCAATTTCTTCTTTCTGCTTTGCAAGTACCTCTTCTTTTGCTGCTAAGCTTGCCTCTCGCTTCTCGATTGCATCCGACTTTTTGTCGATGTTTTCTTCCTTCTGCTGGATTCTTCTCTCAGAACGCTGTACTTCCGATCTCCGCTCTTTAATCTCTTTGTCCAGTTCATTCTTGGTACGAATGGACTCTTCCTTCACTTCAAGCAGGGATTCGCGTTTCTTGGTCTCAGCAGTTTTCAGTGCTTCATCGATAATCTCGCGGGCTTTATTCTCCGCGTTGCCGATCTGTGCCTCCACCGTCTTCTTGTGACGATTCGTTGCAACAATTGCAGATACGGGAACTGAAACAAGCAAGGTAACTACTACAGCTATCACGATGTATACAAGCATGTACAGGAGCACCTCCTTATTTAGTTTTCATGTGTTTAATATCCTTCTAGGATGATACAACCTACCCTCATTGACATTTTCACAACATATCAATTTTAAACTGAATTTGATGTTATGTCAAGTAGCATATACTTTCGGATTGTTTCACCGCCAAAACCTTTTCGACATAAAAAAGCATAAGTACGCTGCTTTTCTTTATAGTCTGCTGTACCGGGGTTAAAATGTCGCTTCTCAAGAAGGCGGCGAATCTGTTCCCCTTCATCATAATCACACCCCTGTTCCAGCTTCTCTTCCCAGCATGCACGAATCATATCCCTGGCAATTCCCTTTTTCATCAGATCTGCTTCCATCCGCCGGTAGCTTCTGAAATCTTTGTAATATTCCAGGTAATTATCCGCATAGCGGACATCATCAAGGTAGTGGTAGGATTTCACATAAGTAATCGCCGCTGTTGTCTCCTGCTCTTCAAAATGCTTCCGCAGTTTATCCCGCAGCTGTTTCTCAGTGTAGTCTCTGGCTGTGAGAAGCTGCATCGCACGGTTCACAGCCTTTTCCGTCTCCGTCATGGATTATTTTTCCTTATCCTTGCTCTTGGTTTTCTCCGGTTCTGCCGCAGGGGTCTCATCCACCTCAAACCCGTACAAGGCTCTCACCCGTCTCTCAATCTCCGCAAATACTTCCGGATTCTCTTCCAGGTACGCTTTTGCATTCTCTCGTCCCTGGCCGATTTTATTACTCTCATAGGCATACCAGGCACCACTCTTGATAACGATATTATTCTGGGCTGCCAGATCAAGGACATCACCTGAAGCGGAAATTCCTTTTCCAAACATGATATCAAACTCTGCTTCCTTAAAAGGCGGAGCTACTTTATTCTTCACAACTTTGACTCTGGTGTGGTTACCGATTACCTCGCCACCCTGTTTCAGTGCTTCCACACGTCTGACATCCAGGCGGACGGAAGAATAGAATTTCAGTGCCCGGCCGCCGGTGGTGGTTTCCGGGTTACCGAACATCACGCCAACCTTTTCACGCAGCTGGTTGATAAAGATAACGGTACAATTGGATTTGCTGATTACTGCTGTCAGTTTTCTCAGTGCCTGGGACATCAGACGAGCCTGTAATCCCACATGGGAATCCCCCATCTCACCATCAATCTCCGCTTTGGGAACCAATGCGGCCACAGAGTCCACAACCACAATGTCGATGGCACCGGAACGCACCATGGTCTCCGTGATTTCCAAAGCCTGCTCACCACAATCCGGCTGGGAAATATACAGATTATCAATATCTACACCGATATTTTTCGCATAGACAGGATCAAGGGCATGCTCTGCATCAATAAACCCTGCAATACCACCACGTTTCTGTACTTCAGCAATCATGTGGAGGGTAACGGTGGTTTTACCGGAGGACTCCGGTCCGTAGATCTCCACGATTCTTCCCTTAGGTATCCCCCCCAGTCCCAAAGCAATGTCAAGGCTTAAAGCACCGGTGGGAATAGTCTCTACGTTCATTTTCGTGGAAGGGTCGCCCAGTTTCATCACGGCACCCTTGCCATACTGTTTCTCTATCTGTGATAATGCTGCATCAAGTGCTTTTAATTTGTCTTCTCTTTCCATTTTGATTTTGTCTCCATTCTGTGTTTCCTACGCATCTTAGAACAAGTGTTCTTATTTAAATTAAAACATTTGTTCGGTTTTGTCAAGTTTTTTATTACTGCTCTGTGGACATTTCTATATTAACATATTTAATGTCCGATAAATATCCCTCAACAGCATCCCTCCCTTATATTTTCTGATTGCTTTGAATGAATGGCGAGATGCCTGATATGCAAAGCAGAACGGCTCTGGAAAAGCCTAACGCTATTATAACGAAAAAAGTGCCCGCAGGCAATCCCTCAGACACTTTTTCATATTTTTATTCACATTTTTATAAACTACGAAGGTAATCTCTGTAATCCTGATAGGTTACGGTAATCCATCCCAGTTCATAATTAAATCCGATTTCCATTCCCAGTGGGGTAAAATAAGCGATTCCGGTGTTTTCACCGCACAAGTAAGCTGCCACCTCCTGGTCCGACATATAATCAATGGAATCCGTCTGGTTCTGCCTGGCATTCCGCTCCCGGAATTCAATGGCAAAGGCATCATCCACATGGATTAAATCCATAAGATTGTGCATGACCACGCCGGATTCCATATTGATGTTGACACAGGATAAATACACCTGACCGTAATATTCCATGGAAATACGCACATTGTATACCACACTCAGGAATTCCTCATCCATATAGGTCACATAGCAGTCCACAGAAACCTGTGCCGGTTCTGCTCCGTCAATCCCAAGATCACCGGTAATCATTTCCATGTATTCCTGAAGGTCCTGATATTCCGCCGTAAGAGCATCGTTAAGAACATCCAGATTTTCATTGTTTTCCCCCTGAATCACCGGCTTTTCGCCTGTAATCACATAGAGGTTCTTTTCCTGATCATTCTCACCGTTTAACTGCACTTTCTCCAGTTCCACCTGGTAGGAAAGGTCATCCCGGATGGCATGATGCAGCTCATAATATTCGGCGTCCTCATCCTCCCAGGCCGGAGTACTTTCTGATTCCTGCCTTTTCTGTTCTTCCTGCTGTTTTCTTCTCTCCGCTGCCCGGGATTGATGCTCTTTCACATCAGCCACAACTTCCCGGGAT
>CAKRNW010000094.1 GCA_934371505.1 uncultured Lachnospiraceae bacterium | reverse complement strand
GCCATCCCCCTGAGCTGTTCCAACTGGGTACGGCGGTACTGGTCATTCTCCGCCTCCTCCATGGCATCCACTGTCTGGGCAAGCTGTTCCAGCGTGGCATCCCGGGCATCGGCTTCCCCGGCAAAAGCCTGCGCCATTCCCTGAGGTGTCACGGTGTCCAATATCTGTCTGGTTAAGGACTGGTAAAAAGCGGTCTGAATCTGGGTGTCGATGCGGACACCCTTCTGGATTACCTGCTCCAGTCCGCCAAAACTGTCGTCAATTTTTGCCTCCACTCTGCCCTTTTTCTCCGTGCGGATTTCGGTGAGCAGATTGCGGAAGGACAGCTCCATGCCACTTTCCACCAAGGCTCCTACGGCGGCGCCATCGTCCTTTTCAATCTGGCGTAACAACCGGTAGATACCTAAGTAGGACTCTTTTTCCTCCGGGGTAATCTCATGGTTCTGCTCCATCTGATACAGGAATTTGCTGTATTTTTCCTGCTCCTTTTCAAAGGTCTGCTGTCCGGACAGGTAGTTGTCCAGCTCTGCCACGTTCATAGTGAGGGGATTTTGGCCGTCCCGGATCATCTGCAGGGTGGCTGCCGGGGTCATCTGGCGGATGACGCTTTGCAGGGACTGCTCCACTGCCTTCACATTGTTGATATTTTCCGGTGTGATTTCCATGCTGTTGTAACCCAGAATCCGCACCGCTTTCCGGTTGTATTCATTTAAGGGCAGCTGCAAATCCTGTAAGATATCATCTACATTGCGGAATGCCTTGCGGATGGAATCCCCCATATCTGCTCTGGGAGCGGTCATCAGGGTTTCGTAGCTTTCCCTTGCCTGGTCGTACTGACCGCGGAGGGCATTTCCTTCCTTCTCCACGTTTTCCAGGGTAAAGTTCCCGTCCTGTACCCGGAAATGTCCGGCTACGGCAGCGGGCATATCCTCCATGCCGCCTAAGAGTGCCATGGTCTGGTCATAAAGCCGGGCTCTCTGTCTGACCACAGACTCCGTTCCCTGACCGGCATCCTGCACGTTTCCATCCTTCGGTGTGCCGAAATATTCTTCCTGTAACCGGGCTACAGTATCCCGTAATTTCTGAATCAGTTCCTCCATGGGGGCTGTCTCGATGGAAAAGCCGCTTTTCAGCAGTTTCACATTTGCCTCCACGGACATTAACAACCGCACTTCCTCCAGCTGGGCGCGGGCCTCTAAATCATCAATAGCTGTACGGGCATTGAATTCCTTTTGAATCCGCACCGCCTGCCGGTATACATTTTCCGACCCACCGGGAATGGCATCCCCGGCGTTTCCGCCTTCTGCAATGGCTGCTGCCGCGTCCTTTACAAATTCCTCCTGGGTGAGGGGCAGCTGCATTTCCTTTAACTGTTCCAGGCTGGCAAAAGTTTCTGTGGTAAGAGGAAGTTCCTCCTGAATCATCCACCGGGCGTCCTGCAGGGTGTCTGCATTCACCTCATAGCCCGCTCCCCGGATGACTTCCTCCATCTGCTGTCTCAGCTGTTCCAGTTCCGCCCCCATGGTATCCCTGGCATCTCCGTAAGGATTGGGCATGGTGGCTGCCGCTGCGCTGTATTTGGCAAGATAAAGATTGTCTACTGTGGGTATCTCCCCGTTGTCGATGAGATACCGGATGGCGGACTCCGGCAATCCGTCCAGTCCCCGGACTTTATCCCAGGCATCCACAATATCCCTGGCATTTTCTTCCGTGAGGGGAATGTCGTTCTGTCTGCATGCCTGCTGTAACGCCTGAGCCATCACCTGACTTCCGGTAATCTGTTCCAGGGTTTCCAAATCCAGGTCATCGTTGTAGCCCGCCACGGTTTTCCCCGACTGTGCCACCACTGCCTTGATTTTATCCACAATGGAGACAAATTCCTCCGGTTTCATATCTTTGGCAGAATAACCTTCCCTTTGCAGCCGGGCAAAATCTTCCGTAGACATAGAATTAGACATCACCGTCATGTAATTTTCCTGCACGGTCACATCCTGTGCCTGTGCATTCTGCATAACTTCTTCCATCGTTCGTCCGTGAACGTTGTATCTGTCGTTATCCCTAACTTTGCCGGAAATGTCTAATGCATAACCTGTATTTACTTTTTCACTCTGTCCACTGCCCGCCGGCTGGGATGACCTGTCACTTTTGTCGTAGGCTGCCACCGTTTTCCCGGAATCCGCTCCGGGAGTATTGAAATGTATCATCATAAGCTCTTCTCCGCAAACTCCGCATCCCCGCGGAGCATTTTGGATTCATAGGAAAACAATTCCTATCAATCGAAAAGGGTGTACATCTGCAAAAGATGTACACCTTATATTTCGGTTGCTTTCATTCAATTCTTTAGAGATTAGAATGTAAATACCGCTGCTGCATAAGCAGGCAGGGTGACGGTAATGGTATAGTCCCTGTAATTACACTGTCCGTCCTTCGCCATAATTTCCGCGGGTATCTCATTCCCGTTTCCGCCAAAGCGGGTATCATCGCTGTTAAGCACCAGCTTATATTTCTTCTTCCGAGGCACTCCAATCACATAATTTTCTCTGGCAACGGGAGTCATGTTCAGCACAAACATCAGGTTATTTTTGCCGGTGGAGTTTTTACGAAAGAAACTGTAAACACTGCGGTCTTTATCGTCAGCGTTCAACCATTCAAAGCCCTTCCAGCCCTTGTCCAGCTCGTAGAGGCAGGAATACTTATGATACAGCTTCAACAGTTCTCCCACATACGCCTGCATGCCGCGGTTCAAAGGGTTTTCCAACAGGAACCAATCCAGCTCTCTTGCTTCGCTCCACTCTCTCTCCTGTCCGAAATCCTGTCCCATGAACAGCAGTTTCTTTCCGCTGTGTCCAAACATGTAGGTGTAACCCAGACGGAGATTGGCATATTTATCCACCTGATACCCCGGCATTTTATTTACCATGGAGCACTTCAGATGCACTACCTCGTCATGAGAAAGAGGCAGGATATAGTTTTCGCTGTCATTGTAGGTCATGGCAAAGGTCATGGCATAGTGATCATCCTTGCGGAACAAAGGATCCAGCTTCATATACTCGCAGAAGTCATGCATCCAGCCCATGTTCCATTTAAAGGTAAAGCCCAGGCTGTCCGTGCCAATTTCTCCGGTGACATTGGGCCATGCAGTGGATTCCTCCGCAATGGTCATAAAGCCGGGGTAGGAACCGCGAACCACACTGTTTAAGTGCTTGAAGAACTCGATTGCCTCCAGATTTTCATGTCCGCCAAACTTGTTGGGCAGCCACTGTCCTTCCTTTTTGCCATAATCAAGATAGAGCATGGAGGCTACGGCATCCACACGGATTCCATCCACATGGAACTCCCGAATCCAGTAAAGTACATTAGCGATCAGGAAGTTCTTCACTTCGTTTTTGCCCAGATTGAAAATCTTGGTGCCCCAGTCGGGATGCTCTCCACGTCTTGGATCCGGATCCTCAAAAATGCAGGTTCCGTCAAACTGAGCTAGTCCAAACTCATCCGTGGCAAAATGGGCAGGAACCCAGTCGAGAATGACACCGATGTCATTTTTGTGTAAGGTATCCACCAGATACATGAAGTCCTTGGGATCTCCATAGCGGGAGGTGGGTGCATAATAGCCTGTCACCTGATATCCCCAGGAACCATCGAAGGGATGCTCTGCAATTCCCATCAGCTCCACATGGGTGTATTTCATTTCTTTACAGTATTGCACAATGCGGTCCGCAAACTGACGGTAATTATAGAAGCCATCCTCCGTACCGTCCGGATGTTTCATAAAAGAACCAATGTGACACTCATAAATTGCCAGGGGTTCCTTCCTCATATCTTTTTTCTCTCTGGCTTTCATCCATGCACTGTCATGCCAGATGTAGCCGGAAAGATCTGTGGTTTTCGATGCATTGCCGGGACGCAGCTCTGCATAGTTGGCAAAGGGGTCTGCCTTGTAAAGTTTGTGTCCATCCTGGGTATGAATCAGATATTTATACAGTTCATCGGATCCTACGCCGGGAATAAAGCAGGTGTAAATGCCGCCGGGTCCCAGCTTGGTCATGGGATACTGCTCCTCGTTCCAGCCGTTAAAGCTTCCGATCACATGAACCGCCGCCGCATTAGGTGCCCAGACGCCGAAAAACATACCCTTTTCGCCATTTTCTACAGAAGGATGCGCACCTAATTTTTTGTAAATGTCATAGTGCGTTCCCTGGGCAAACACATACTGATCCGCCTCAGAGATAAAGACAGTTTCCTCTTTCGGCTGCTGTGGCTTTGCCTGGGTGTTTACCTGAGTGTGTGCTGCTGTCTTTGCTTTGCTTCTTGCTCTTGTCTTTGATTTTGCCATGAAAATCCCCCTATCCGGTTATTTAGTTACGTTCACATAAAATCTGTGAACGCAGCATTCGCAACCCTAATTAAAATTTTGCCACGCAAAAGAAGGGCTGCTCACACTTGGCTCACTTTCTTACGCAGCAAAACAGCAAGTGTTTTACTACTGTAATTTTTTAAATAATAAAGTCATTCTCGCGCAGGATGATCATATCCTCATCATCGTAGCGTTTTCTAAATAAAATATCAAAGAAGTGCTTGACATTTTTGCGATCTGCATGTTCAATCGCTTCATCAATAATATCACGTACTTCATAAATGGTCACTGCGTGATCCATGGTCTGCATATCGGAAATCCGCGTATGCAATGCCAACATACCCATCTCATCAATGGAATACTCCATCTGATGAGCATATTTTCTCCCAAAGTTTACCAGGGCATCGTCTCCCAATGCCTCCACATCAATCCGTGAATTAAAGCGCTCCAGAAGATTTTCATTTTCTTCCAGCATACGGTCGATGGATTTCTTTGTTCCCTCCAATACCACAATAATTCCCTGATTTTCATTATTGAGAGTCTTATAAAGAGCCTTTGTCGTTTCTTTATTCAGATTTCCGGCGCTCTGGACGATCAGTGCCCCATTGCTGAGTTTTGCAAAAGTGGAAGGAATATCCTTCTTGTTTAGTGCGGAAGCCGTAATCTTTGCTACCCGTCCGGAGAAGTTGTGATCGGTCATCTGCACTTCACGGATGAGATTTTTCGCCAGAGTCATGGTTCCCACTCCTGTATCACCGGTGACGATGATATTGCCGGTATAAGCTGCCAGGCTGATATTATCCAAGGCATTCACAATCTGTCTGCGGGATCCCTTGCTCTGAATAAACTGGCCAAACAATTCTCTCTCTTCGTCGGTGAGAGCTCGCGCCTCGGTCTGCTCTGTCTCCGCTGCCTCATCGGTTTCTGAGACATCGGATTTCTCGGCCTCCGCTTTTATTTCTGTTTCTTCCTCTTCCCCAGCAGCCTCTTCCGTCTCCACGGATACTTCTTCAATCTCTTCTACTTCATCCGCTTCTTCCGGCTCTTCGGAGTCTTCCTCACCAGCTTCTTCTGCTTCTTCGATTTCTTCTGCTTCTGCAGTATCCTTCGTTTCTTCCTCTGTCTCTTCCATCTCCACTATTTCAGTGGGGGCTTCCTCTTCCGAAAGTTCTTCCGCTTCGCCCTGCTCCGGAACATTTTCTTCCGGAACCTCTTCCTCCTGCACAGGCTCCTCTAAATCACTGGGCAGTTCTTTGGTTCCCGGAAGTACTACAGAGGCAGTACCGCTTTCTCCATCCAGCTGCTCCAGCAATCCGCTCTTACTGGAAATTTCAAAGTCCTTGAACAGGTTGCCGGTCTGTTCCAGCACATGGCGCCGGACATCCTCCGCCCGTTTCTGTTCATTTTCCTTCTTCATCCGTTCCCACTCGGCCATAATGTCTTCAATGCTCATCTGACCAGTGATCTGCTTTTCAATTTTTTCAGATTCAGGCACCACCAGGCTGATCTGACCATCATACTCCTGGGACAGAATATTGTCGAACTTTGATTTATCGGGATCAATCTGCCGATTCTCCTCTGTCGTGGGCAAAACAACGGTGGGGGCACTGGCCTGGTCGGGCTCTGCCACGGTTGGTTCTGCACCAGGCATTTCGCTTTGGCTGTTCTCCTGTGCATGGTTCACTTCCTCTGTGGGAAGTTCTCCTGTCCAATCACGCTTCATCGCCTGCATGACCAGATCTGCCGCTGTAGGAGCCGCTTTTTCCTGTTCCTTTGGCAGTTCGGGAATCGGTTCCAGAGTTCCGGTTCGATCCTCAAAGAAGATTTCCTCTGTGTCCGGATCGATTTTGCGACGGGCGGGTTCTTCCTGAAGCTCCGCTTCCACACTGGGTGTGGGATCCGTCTGATCAAAGGCTTCCTCCGTCTCCGGCTGTTGTGCTGGTACTGCATACTGCACCTGCTCAGGCTCCTGCGCAGGTTTTCCGGTATCCAACACTTCTTTCATGCTTTCCGCTAACGCTTTCTGCAGATTGATGGTGTTGTATTGTCCCACATCCATGGTCTTTACATGGATGTCCAGTTCTTTGTTCTCGGCTGCCGGCACTTCCACAGGCTGGGCTGCCGTCTGTTCCCGGTATGCCTCATCCGCCGGTCTGTCCATAATTCTGGTGACGCTGTCTGTATCCTGGAATTTCTGCGGCGAGGTTTTCCCCATCCACAGGTCATATTTTGCCTGCTGTTCCGGTGTGAGAGGTGCATGAAGCATTTTCAGTTCCAGTGCCTTCATCACGTATTTTCCTTCGCCAAACCAAAGGATCAGCTCATCGCATTCCTCAATACAATCCGTCACATTGCCGTTACGATGGTAGAGGTATGCCAGCTCATAAGCCCATTTTTCTTTGTACTCTCTCTGTTTGAGTTTTTTCAGGACATCAATACGATCCTCCAGACCTGCATCCTGAGCTTCATATAATTTGTAGAGTAGAATGTATTTGCCGGTGTCCTTCGGGGCTATCTGTACGAATTCTTTATAATACTCGATGGCCTGTACAAATTCCTCCAGCTTAATGGAAAGTTCACATAGGGAATACACAATCTGACGTCCACCGGGATGCCGGTCGTATGCCAGAAGGAGAATGTTTTTACTGTCTTCATATCTTCTGTTGATTTTGTAAATATCACTTACGGTACAGAGCATCATCACACTCTTGACCCGGTTCCAGTCAATCGTGTCACAAATTTCCATGGCTCCCACATAATCCCCTTCGGAAACCAGGCGCTTGATCTCGTCTGCCCGTACTTTATATTCATATTTATCCAACGCGTTCACCTCGTAACTTGCGTGTAAAAATAGTATGCCTAATTTAATGAATTAAGTTTACCATAGCAGTTGCGCAATGTCAAAACGGTTCGTGGATTTTATCGCAAAATAAGGAACTTTTTTCTGTCAAAAACACAAGATATGGCATAGTTGGTTAATTCAGGATATTGGACAGCTGTGCGAACTGTTCCAGGGTCAAAGCTTCCCCGCGAATGAGCGGATTGACACCCATCCGCTCCAGCGCTGTGGTCACATCTTCTCTGGTCACATGGAGCTTCTGTTCATTGGACAGGCTGTTTGCCAGTGTCTTGCGCCGCTGATTAAAAGAAGCCCGAATGATGGCAAACATTCTGTGCTCATCCTGTACCTCCACAGGTGGTTTCTCATAACGGGTAAGGCGGATCACTGCACTGGCTACATTCGGACGAGGCATAAAGCAGTTGGGCGGCACATTGGCAACTATTTCCGGCTTTGCATAGTATTGTACTGCCAGGGAAAGCGCACCGTACTCCTTGCTTCCGGGACCCACCTGCATCCGGTCTGCCACCTCTTTCTGCACCATGATGGTAATGCTTTTCAGGGGTGCATGGCTTTCAAACAATCCCATAATGATAGGTGTGGTAATGTAATAGGGAAGGTTTGCCACCACTTTGATGGGCTTTCCGTCGTTGCGCTCCTGCACCAGCGCTGCAATATCCACCTTTAAAATATCTTCATTAATCACTGTCACATTATCGTATGCGGACAGAGTGTCTTCCAGAATGGGAATGAGTTTTTTGTCGATTTCCACAGCGACCACTTCCCTTGCCGCCTCTGCCAGATACTGGGTCATGGTTCCGATGCCCGGTCCGATTTCCAGCACACAGTCCTCTTTTGTAATGCCCGCTGAGTCAATGATTTTATCCAGGACATGGAGATCAATGAGAAAGTTCTGTCCGAATTTCTTCTGAAAATTAAAATGATATTTCTGTAAAACGGCAATCGTCTCCGTAGGATTTCCTAAATATGCCATGGGATTCCTTTCTTTCTATCGTTATTTTTGTCTGTTATTTTCCTTTATCTGATTGCATTCAGCCGGAACAGGCGTCTTGCGTTCTCGTCTGTGATCTGTATGACTTCTTCCGGTGTCAGATTTTTGATCTGTGCGATCTGTTCTACCACAAGAGGAAGATAGAGGGAACTGTTGCGCCCACCTCTGTGGGGAACCGGTGCCAGGTAAGGACAGTCTGTCTCCAGCACGATGCGGTCCATAGGGAGCATTTCCACGGTTTCCCGGAGTTTTTTGCCATTCTGAAAAGTGATAACACCACCGATTCCAAAATAAAATCCCATTTTCAAAAAAGTTTTCGCCAGTTCTGCCGAGTAGGAATAGCAATGCACCACTCCACCGATCTGTTTTCCGTCATGTTCTTCCATACAGGCAATGGTATCCTGCGCAGCTTCTCTTGAGTGGATGATAACCGGTAATTCCAGTTCCCCGGCCAGATCCAGCTGTCTTCCGAACCACATCTTCTGGATAGCGCGGTCTGTATCCTCATAATGATAGTCCAGTCCGATCTCTCCCACTGCCACGATACGTTCCTGCCTGCACCATTCTTTTAACAGCGGAAAATTTTCCTCCGTCAGTTCCCTGGTTTCACTGGGATGTACTCCGATTGCTCCATAGAAAAAGAGGTAACGCTCTACCAGTTCCAAGGTGCGTTTACAGGAATCCAGGCTTGCACCTACATTTACCACCGGACTGATACCCTGCTCAGGTAATTTTCCAATGAGGGTTTCCCGGTCACTATCAAAAGCTTCATCATCATAATGAGCGTGCGTTTCAAAAATCATGTTTGTCTCCATTCTATCTCAGTAACGCATATTCGTTACTGTTCACTCGTACCTCGTTCCAGTAACGATTCGCAGACTCATTTTAATTTTTGCTCCGCAAAAGGAGTCTGCTCACACTTGAGTCACTTTCTTACGCAGAA
>CAKRNW010000093.1 GCA_934371505.1 uncultured Lachnospiraceae bacterium | reverse complement strand
ATGGCAGATTTGGGAATTCTGGGAGACATCCCAGAGTCCAACCAGATTAGTCTGTTTGACTTTGCCATGTGATGGAACGATTCAGAGCCATGCAAATTTGCTGTCTGTGCATGCTTGCATGCAGACAAGACAGCAAATTAATATGGCGGGATCACCACATGAGCAAAAGGAAAGCGGTGGAACCGCGATTTTGCGAATGGGGTGCTGAATAGTTCCCCCAAAATTTTTAGGAACCGGAATCCCGGAAAAGCCCGCAAAATGAGGGAAAATTGAATGCTCCAAAAGAAAATTTTAAATTATTCAAATTTTTTTAAAAAAAGGCTTGCATTTCTTTGAAACATGTTGTAGTATAAACAAGTCGCGTGTGACAAACACAAAAAAGGCTGATTGGTCAAGCGGTTAAGACGCCGCCCTCTCACGGCGGAAACAGGGGTTCGATTCCCCTATCAGCTGCTCTGTTAATTTAACAGCCCAACCCGAAGGAAGTTCCAAACCGATGAACGGTTTTGGAGCTTTTTTATATAGAAATATAAGGAAAAATGGGAAAAAGCCCTTGCTTTTTCGGAAGAAAAGTGCTAGGCTACAGAAGTAGTGGACTTGCGAGTCCACTATTTTTGTGCCCAAACGGGTGTGGCAATGACAACTGAATAGTGAAAGGAACGTGTGTACATGTCTAAAAAAGAGACATACGAAGCAAAGACGGAAGAATTGCTTGTCCCTATCGTGGAACGTTTCCAGGTGGAAATTTACGATGTGGAATATGTAAAAGAAGCAGGGGAATGGTACCTGCGGGTTTACATCGACAAGCCGGAGGGAGTTAACATTAACGATTGTGAGAATGTGAGCCGCGCATTGTCGGATGTTCTGGATGAGGAGGACTATATTGAGGAAGCCTATATCCTTGAAGTGAGCAGTCCCGGACTTGGCAGACAGCTGAAAAAAGACAAACATTTGGAAAAGAGCATCGGCAGGGATGTGGTGGTAAAAACTTACAAAGCCATTGAGAAATGTAAAGAATTTGAAGGAACCCTGTGTTCCTTTGATGCAGATACGATTGTGATTGAGCAGGCGGGAGAAAAGCGCAGCTTCTTAAGAGGAGATGTAGCAGCAATCCATCTGGCGCTGGATTTTTAAGACAGGAGGAAAAAGGAAAATGAACAAGGAATTAATGGAAGCACTCAATATCTTGGAAAAAGAAAAGGAAATCAGCAAAGAGACTCTGTTTGAAGCCATCGAGAACTCCCTGATTACCGCATGCAAGAATCATTTTGGCAAATCCGACAATATCAAAGTAGAGATTGACCGCGATACCTGTGATTTCCTCTGCTATGCAGAGAAGGAAGTGGTGCCCACCGCCGAAGATGTAGAGGACAGCTGCCTGCAGATCTCCTTAGAGGATGCCCAGGCAATCTCCAAGAAGGCAAAAGTTGGTGACATCATCCATGTGGAGATTAAGTCCAAGGAGTTTGGACGTATTGCCACCCAGAATGCTAAAAATGTAATTTTGCAGAAAATCCGTGAGGAAGAGCGCAGTGTGATCTATAACCAGTACTTTGAAAAAGAGAAGGATGTGGTTACCGGTATTGTGCAGCGCTATGTGGGAAGAAATATCAGTATTAATCTTGGAAAAGCAGATGCCATGCTCAACGAGAATGAGATGGTAAAGGGTGAGGTATTTAAACCTACTGAGCGTATCAAGGTTTATATCCTGGAGGTAAGAAATACACCTAAGGGTCCCAGAATTTTGGTCAGCCGTACCCATCCCGAACTGGTAAAACGCCTCTTTGAGTCTGAGGTAACGGAGATTAAGGACGGAACTGTAGAAATTAAGAGCATTGCCAGAGAGGCTGGCAGCCGTACCAAGATTGCCGTATGGTCCAACAATCCCAATGTGGATGCAGTGGGTGCCTGCGTAGGTATGAACGGTGCCAGAGTCAATGCCATCGTGGAGGAACTCCGCGGTGAGAAGATCGACATTGTAAACTGGGATGAGAACCCCGGAAATCTGATTCAGAATGCATTATCCCCTGCAAAAATTGTGGCAGTATTTGCAGATCCTGAAGAAAAGACCGCAAAGGTTGTTGTGCCTGATTATCAGTTATCCCTGGCTATCGGTAAAGAGGGACAGAATGCAAGACTGGCAGCAAGACTGACCGGATACAAGATTGACATCAAGAGTGAGACACAGGCGAAGGATGCACCCGGCTTCCGTTATGAGGACTACATTGATGATTACGATGAGTACGAGGAAGGCGAGTACGAAGATGGCGAGTATGAGGAGCCTGCTGAGAACAGCAGTGAGCCTGCAGAAGAGCCTGCAACAGAAGAATAAGAGGGAAAGAACATGGCAAAACAGGCTGCTAAGAAAGTTCCCTTGCGGCAATGTGTCGGATGCGGAGAGATGAAGAGCAAAAAAGAAATGCTCAGAGTTTTAAAAACTGCGGAAGATGAGATTGTGCTGGATGCAACAGGAAAGAAAAACGGAAGAGGCGCATATATTTGTTTTTCAAAAGAATGTCTGAAAAAGGCTCGGAAAAACAAAGGACTGGAGCGCTCCTTCAAAATGAGTATTCCTAAAGAAATATATGAGAGGCTGGAGAAGGAGTTTGACGAGATTGAAGCAGAATAAGGTATTGTCCTTGCTGGGCCTGGCAGCCAGATCCAGAAATGTGGTGAGCGGAGAATTCGCTACGGAGAACTCGGTGAAAGAGGGCAAAGCCAAGCTGGTGATGGTGGCGGAGGATGCTTCTGACAATACGAAGAAGCTGTTTACCAACAAATGTACCTATTATCATGTGCCGCTGGTGGTTTACGGAGAGAAAGAGACACTGGGACACGCAATGGGTAAAGAGGTCAGATCTTCACTTGCAATCACGGATTCCGGTTTTGCGAAAGCACTGATGGAACAGATGGAAACGGTATGGAGGTAGTTAACGCATGGCAAAAACAAAAGTATTTGAACTTGCAAAAGAATTTGAGATAAAGAGCAGTGATGTCCTGACCTTTTTACAGGAGAAAGGAATTGAAGCAAAGGCAGCACAGTCTTCCATTGAGGATGATGCAGCAACCCTTGTGAGATCCCATTTTGGTAAAAAAAATGCACCGGCTGAAAAACCGGCAGCCCCCAAGGCTGAGAAGGCAGAGGCACCAAAGGCAGCCCCTGTGAAAACAGAGGAGCCTAAGCAGGAGAAGAGCCCGGAGACAAATTCTCCGAAGAAAAAGAAAAAGATTATTTTCGTAAGTAACCCGAATAATTCCAAAATCCAGGGGCAGAATTCCAGACCCCAGGGAAACAACAACCAGGGAAACGGTAACGGACAGAATCGCAGACCCCAGGGGGGTCAGGGCAGCAATCAGGGAAATAATAACGGACGGGGAGGAAATACGTTCCGTGTGAATTCCCCTACAGGAAGACCTTTGATCCGCTCCAGCGTAAAACCGTCACCGGTAACCAATGATTATGACGGCAGAGCTTCCCAGCCCCAGCGCAGACAGGAGCGTCCGGCGCAGGAGCAGAACAGACCGGTAAACACCACTGCACCGGCAGCAAACGAGGCAGTGCAGAGCCGTACCGCAGAGAAACCTGCACAGGCACAGCAGCAGACTCAGGAGAGAAGACCTTCCTCCAATTTTACAGGAAGAACTGCACCTCCGGTAAGACCTGCAGGAGTAGGAAATGGACAATATGGGCAGAATAGAAACGGGCAGAACAGAACAGACAGACAGGGCAACCGTGATGGCAGACCGAACAATGGAAACGGTAACGGCGAAAGACGGTTTGATGGTCAGAATAGAACAGGCTTTGGCGGTGGCCAGGGCGGCAGAGGTAATTTTGGCGGTAACGGGCAGGGTAACCGCCCTGCTAACGGTGGTGTCGGCGGTTCAAGAGGCAATGCAGGACCGGGAAATAGACCCGGAAATAAGTTCCAGAAGCCAGCACCTGGTAAAGGATTTGCAAGCGAAGCTCCGATGCAGAATGAGAAGCCTCGGGACGATAAGAAACGCCGCAGCAACCAGGAGAGAGACAACCGCTCCAGGAAGGATCATATCTACGAGGATGACAACAGCAAAGTAAAGACGAATAAAGCCGGCCGCTTCATCAAACCTGAGAAGAAGGAGGAGGCACCGGAGGAGCAGATCAAGGTGATCACTGTTCCTGAGACCCTCACCATCAAGGAACTGTCTGATAAGATGAAGATGCAGCCCTCTGTGATTATCAAGAAGCTGTTTTTACAGGGACAGATTGTAACCGTAAACTCAGAATTGACCTTTGAGGAAGCAGAAAATATCGCAATCGAATACGACATCATCTGTGAGAAGGAAGTCAAGGTGGATGTCATTGAGGAACTGTTAAAAGAAGATGACGAGGACGAGGCAGAAATGGTGTCCAGACCTCCGGTAGTCTGTGTCATGGGTCACGTTGACCATGGTAAGACTTCCCTTCTGGATGCGATCCGTAAAACCAACGTTACCGACAAAGAAGCTGGTGGTATTACCCAGGCCATCGGTGCTTACACCGTACAGGCAAAGGGACAGAGCATTACGTTCCTGGATACCCCCGGACATGAGGCATTTACCGCAATGCGTATGCGTGGTGCCAATGCAACGGATATTGCTGTATTGGTAGTTGCTGCGGACGATGGTGTGATGCCCCAGACCGTAGAGGCAATTAACCATGCCAAGGCAGCAGGGGTTGAAATCATCGTGGCTGTGAACAAGATTGATAAGCCCGGTGCCAATGTGGAAAAAGTAAAACAGGAGATGACAGAGTATGAACTGATTCCTGTAGATTGGGGCGGATCCACAGAGTTTGTTCCTGTATCTGCAAAATCCGGTGAGGGAATCGATACCCTGTTAGAGACCATTCTTCTGACTGCAGAAATTATGGAGTTAAAAGCAAATCCCAACCGCCGTGCAAGAGGTCTTGTCATCGAGGCGCAGCTGGATAAAGGCCGGGGACCTGTGGCAACGGTTCTGGTACAGAAGGGTACTCTCCATGTGGGTGATTTCATATCTGCCGGTGCAAGTCACGGTAAAGTCCGGGCTATGGTGGACGACAAGGGTAGAAGAGCAAAAGAGGCAGGACCCTCTACTCCGGTAGAGATTTTAGGTCTGTCCGATGTGCCCAATGCCGGTGAAGTATTCCTGGCACATGAGAATGATAAGACAGCGAAGAGCTATGCAGATACCTTCGTTGCCCAGAATAAAGAGAAGATGCTGGCAGAGACCAAGTCCAAGATGTCTCTGGATGATCTGTTCAGCCAGATTCAGGAAGGTAACCTGAAGGAACTGCACCTGATTGTCAAAGCGGATGTACAGGGTAGTGTAGAGGCTGTAAAACAGAGTCTGATGAAGCTGTCCAACGATGAAGTGGTTGTTAAATGCATCCACGGGGGTGTTGGTGCCATCAATGAATCTGATGTGTCTCTGGCATCCGCATCCAATGCAATTATCATCGGTTTCAATGTACGTCCGGATGCTACCGCAAAGGCAACTGCAGAGAAAGAAGGAGTGGATGTCCGTCTGTACAAGGTCATCTACCAGGCAATTGAGGATATCGAGCAGGCAATGAAAGGTATGCTGGATCCTGTCTACGAGGAAAAGGTGATCGGTCATGCCGAGGTTCGTCAGATCTTCAAAGCATCTGCTGTGGGAAATATTGCAGGTTCCTATGTGCTTGACGGTCGTTTTGAGCGTGGCTGTAAGATCCGTATCACTCGTGAGGGAGAGCAGATCTACGAGGGAGCTCTTGCCAGCCTGAAGCGTTTCAAGGACGATGTGAAGGAAGTAAAAGAAGGCTTCGAGTGCGGTCTTGTATTTGAAGACTTTGACAAGATGCAGGAACTGGACATTGTAGAAGCCTATATTATGGTGGAAGTACCTCGTTAGGAGTGACTTCCCTGGGAGTAGTTTTTAATGAGAAAAAACAGCGTAAAAAATACCCGGATTAACGGAGAAGTCCAGAAGGAACTCGCCAATTTAATCCGGGGTGAGATTAAAGACCCGAGAATCAGTCCATGGACTTCTGTAGTGTCTGTGGAGGTTTCTCCGGATTTAAAGACCTGTAAGGCCTGGATCAGTGTCCTCGGTGGTGAGGATGAGATCCAAAATACCTTAAAGGGCTTAAACAGTGCGGAGGGTTTTATCCGCAGGGAGCTGGCGCGCAGGATCAATCTGCGGAATACGCCGGAAATTCGTTTTATTATGGACCAGTCCATTGCCTACGGCGTGGATATGTCCAAAAAGATTGATGATGTCATGAAAGCCCAGGGCGACCATGACGCGGAGCAGTAAGTATGTTTAATTTAATAGAAGAAGTAAAGGATGCGGCCACCATCGGCATAGGTGGTCATGTCCGGCCGGATGGCGACTGCGTCGGTTCCACCGTGGCGCTGTTGCTTTTTCTGCAAAAGAGATTTCCGGAGAAACGGGTGGACTTATTTCTGGAAAAGTATCCGGATGTGTTCCGGGACTTAAAGGGAACAGAACAGATCCGCACAGATTTCCAGACGGAAGTGGAGACTTACGATGTGTTTTTCTGTGTGGACTGTGCTGCAGAACGACTGGGAGATGCCCGGAAGTATTTTGACCAGGCAAAGAAAACCATCAACGTAGACCATCATATCAGCAACAGTGGCTGTGGCATGATAAATTTTGTGGTACCCACCGCAAGTTCTGCCAGTGAACTGGTGTATGAACTGCTTGAGGGGGAAGAACTGGATGTGGACATTGCAAGAGCCATTTACACCGGAATCATTCACGATACCGGGGTGTTCCAGTATTCCTGCACCTCTCCTCATACCATGGAGATTGGGGCAAAGCTTATCGGCTATGGCTTTGATTTTTCCAAGCTGATTGCGGAGACTTTTTATGAAAAGACCTATCTGCAGACCCAGATTCTGGGAAGGGCATTGCTGGAGAGCATTCAGTTTATGGACGGACACTGTACCGTAAGCTGTGTGGAACAGCGGACCATGGAGTTTTATGGGGTAACCTCCAGCGATCTGGATGGCATTGTAAACCAGTTACTCAATATCAAGGGAGTGGACTGTGCAGTGTTTATGTATCAGACCGGAGCCTTACAGTACAAGGTCAGCATGCGTTCCAACGAAAAAGTGAATGTAGCGCAGATTGCCCAGCTTTTCGGCGGCGGAGGACATGTACGGGCGGCAGGCTGCACCATGACCGGCACCTTCCATGATTGTATCAACAATCTCTCCGTACATATTGAGAAACAATTCATGCTTGGGCAGCAGTAAAGGAAAATCCAGTGTATAACGGAATTCTGAATGTATATAAGGAGGCGGGCTTTACCTCCCACGATGTGGTGGCGAAGCTGCGCGGTATTTTAAAACAGAAAAAGATTGGACACACGGGCACGCTCGATCCGGATGCGGTGGGCGTGCTGCCTGTTTGTCTGGGCGTGGGTACGAAACTGTGTGAGTTTCTCACGGACAAAACCAAGGAATATGTGGCGGTACTGCAGCTGGGAGTGAAAACAGACACCCAGGATTTAAGCGGCACGGTACTGGAAAACCGTCCGGTGGATGTGACAGAGGAACAGATTCGGGAAGCAGCAACGGCTTTTATCGGGGAGATCCAGCAGATTCCCCCCATGTATTCTGCCTTGAAGGTGGATGGCAAACGGCTTTATGAACTGGCGAGAGAAGGGAAAGAGGTGGAAATCAAAGCCCGTCCGGTAGTGATTTATGAAATCGAAATCCAGGAAATCAGCCTGCCCTATGTGACCATGCGGGTAAAGTGTGGCAAGGGAACCTATATCCGTACCTTGTGCCAGGACATGGGAGAGAAGCTGGGCTGTCTGGGTGCCATGAAGCAGTTGACCCGTACCCGGTCCGGTGCCTTTGCCATCGGTCAGGCACTGACTTTATCCAAGATTGAACAATTACGGGATGCAGGAGAAATCGGAGAACACATCGTTCCTGTGGATCAGGTATTTGCGGACTACCCGGCTGTACGTGTCCTTCCCCAATTCCGCAAGAGGATTGATAACGGGAATTCTTTTACGGAGCATCATTGCGAAAACAGAGAAAAAATTCCCAATGGGGCAGAGGTGCGGGTTTACCGGGACGATGACCTGTTCTGTGGCATTTACCAGAGAGAAGGGGAACTATATAAACCGGTAAAAATGTTTCTGGGCACTTCCATGTAAACACGGAAAATGAAATGTTACGCTCGCATGCATACTTGTAAGTGATTGAATGAAGGAATAAGTAAGACGATGCAGATTATCGCAGAGACAACACAATTTAACATACCCTATCCTACTGCAGTAGCCATCGGTAAATTTGACGGCATTCATCTGGGGCATCAGAAACTGCTGCAGAATATCCTACAGCAGAAGAAACAGGGACTGAAAAGCACGATTTTTACATTTAATCCCACTCCGGCGGAATTCTTTTCCGGGAAAAAGCAGAAGGAACTGATGACCCGGGAGGAAAAACAGGAATATTTTGGAGAAATGGGCATTGACTATCTCATCGAATTCCCCATGAATACTAGGACGGCAGCCACCTCTCCGGAGGATTTTGTGAAAATCATTCTTGGAGAGAAAATGCACACCCGGTATATCACGGCGGGAACCGACCTTTCCTATGGAGACAGAGGACTTGGGGGTGTGGAACTGTTGCAACAGTTATCAGACGAACTGGGTTATCAGGTGGAGATTGTGGACAAGTTATGTATGAACGGAAGGGAAATCAGTTCCACCTATGTACGGGAAGCAGTACTGCAGGGAGATATGGAACTGACAGCCTTGCTGTTGGGACGTCCCTATAGTGTCCGGGGAACCGTGGTTCATGGCAATGCGGTGGGACGCACCATCGATACTCCCACAGCTAATCTGATACCCTCCGGGGAGAAACTGTTACCCCCCAACGGTGTCTATGTATCGGAAACCCTTTATGAAGGAAACAAATATCAGGGGATGACCAATATCGGCTGTAAGCCCACCATCGGGGAGCGGGAAATTTACGGCGTGGAGACGAATCTCTTTGATGTGGAATTGGATTTATATGGAAAGGAAATCGAAGTATTTCTTTACAAGCATACCCGCCCGGAACGAAAATTCTCCGGCCTGGAGGAGCTGACTGGACAGCTTTCCCGTGATAAAAAAGAATGTAAGAACTATTTTTT
>CAKRNW010000092.1 GCA_934371505.1 uncultured Lachnospiraceae bacterium | reverse complement strand
ATTATATTTCTAAAGGAAAAGCGAATAGCCCGCTCACCCGAAAAATCGAGGCAGCGGTAGAGAAAGTAAAGTGCAATGAGAAATGGAGGAGTGAGTATATGAAAGAATTGCTGATATTTGATGACTATAAAAGAGAAGGACGCGAAGAGGGAATCGAGGAAGGCATTGAACAGGGAATAGAACAGGGAATGCAGAAAGCCCGAGAGGATGGAATCCGCATTTTCATCCAGGATAAACTGGATGATGGAATAGACCGGGAAACCATTCTGGCGAAACTCCGGAAATTGTATGCTTTATCCACCGAGGAGGCAGAGAAATATTTGTTGTTATTCACTCCTCATTCCTCATAAATACAATAATTATTCCTTCCACCCTCTTTTACCGAGTAAAGTGCCTCATCTGCCCGGGAGAAGAGGGTTTCTTTTGTCGTAGTGGAATCAACCGTGGAGATGGCATATCCCTGAGAGAGTGTAATGCCGGGAATGCCATCTGTCACTTCTTCGGAATCCGAAGACTGAAAATACTGTTTAATAGCTTCCGCAATGGCTTTGACAGAATTCAACTCGCTGGAATCCAATAAAATCACAAATTCATCACCACCAAAGCGATAAACCCTTCCTTTTTCGCCCACACAGGACATTAACGCTGTGGCAGTAAGCTTCAGACAGGAATCACCGTGGATATGTCCATAAGTATCATTATGGGTCTTAAAATGGTCAATATCGATAATCGCAATACATAATTTTCCCCGCTTTGCCCTTGCATCCTCCATTCGGGACTGGATATCTTCTTTTAAAAGAAAACGGTTTCCCAATCCGGTCAGGGCATCAATTTTTGACTGCCGTTCTGCGGCACGACGCTCGCTTTCTTTCCTTTGAAGTAAAACCTTCTGTGTAAAGGACTCCGTACGTTCCTTCAGGAGTGCCTGCTTATGTACCATATAAAGCTCTGCATGACGGATACAGAAGGCGTGATACTGGTCAATGTCATTAATGGATTTGCAATAATCCATCTCAAATTCGCAAAGCAATAGCTTATAGTACAATGTATTTTGTTCAGCAGCGTATTGCCGGAAGAAATCAAGAGTCTGTTGGAAGTGAGAGTAATCCTCCATATCCTTTAACAAAAAGATCAGTTCCTGAATACTTTGCACCAGATCATTGGGGGAGATAAGATTCAGATGCCCGATGAGTTCCCCGATGTGTTCCAGGACAAAATCCCTGCGGTTCATATACCAATACAGATGGCACTTGATGATGAGCATGGAGATACTCGCGGAGGAATTCGCATCTTCGTCTGTAAGCAATGCCTCGCAGCGCTCCAGAAATTTTTCTCCCAGGAAGATGTCCTTCTGATGAATACTGGAAATCAGCAGATTCATGCTGTTTACCAGACACCAGCCATGGTATCGGGAATCCGCCTTACAGGCATCACGTTTCAAAGCCCTTTCCGCCTTCAGAAAATATTCAATGGCGGTAGAGTGATCATTTGCCTCCTGGTAACGACTTCCCAGATTGATGTAAAACAAAGGAAAAAGAGCGTCTATATGGTGCTCCATACAGCAGGAAAGTCCCTTTAAATAGCAGTCTACCGCCATCATTTCGTTTCCTGCAGAAACATAGCTGACACCCATGATATTCTGGGCGGACGCGTATATGTAGTATTCTCTGGCAGCTTCGGCCTGCTCGGCCAGGATTTGTGCAGACTGGATTGCTGCTGTAAGTTTTCGGTTGTTCAGGCTGCTGAGGCATTCATCCAACATTTTCAGCCAGGAAGTATTGGTTTTCGTCTTCATGCATAGTACCTTTGTATCATAAAAAATTTTTATTATTGTACCACGACTTTTTATACATGACTATAAAATTTTGGCATGAAAAGCTTAGTCCTTCGTAATCTGTCTTGCCACATACACGCCGCTGGCAGAGGCATGGGACAGGGAGTGGGTCACGCCGCTGCCGTCACCGATGATGTAAAGCCCCTTATGGCAGCTTTCCAGATGCTCATCCAGATCAACCTCCATGTTGTAGAACTTCACTTCCACACCGTACAGCAGAGTATCATCGTTGGCAGTACCGGGAGCGATTTTATCAAGAGCATAAATCATCTCGATGATACCGTCCAGGATTCGTTTGGGCAGAACCAGACTCAGATCACCGGGGGTGGCGGAAAGGGTAGGAGTCACCATGCCCTCCTCGATACGTTTCGTGTTACTCCGGCGTCCACGCACCAGATCACCGAAACGCTGCACAATGACACCGCCGCCAAGCATATTGGAAAGACGGGCAATGCTCTCGCCGTAGCCGTTACTGTCCTTGAAAGGCTCGGAGAAATGCTTGGAAACCAACAGGGCAAAGTTGGTGTTCTCCGTCTGTTTGTCAGCACCCTCATAGCTGTGTCCGTTTACGGTTACGATACCGTTGGTGTTTTCGTTTACCACGATGCCGTGGGGATTCATACAGAAGGTACGCACCGCATCCTCGAATTTCTCTGTGCGGTACACAATTTTGCTCTCGTAAAGCTCATCCGTCAGATGGGAGAAAATCACAGCGGGCAGCTCCACACGCACACCGATGTCCACCCGGTTGGATTTCGTGTTGATGTCCAAATCCTTACAAATCTGCTCCATCCACTTACTGCCGCTACGGCCTACGGAAATAATACATTTCCCGCAGTCGTAGGCAGCGTCCTCGCAGTGGATGCGGTAGCCGTTCTCCAATACCTCCACGGTTTTTACCGGGGTATCGAAATGGAAATCCACCTTATCCTTCAACTCTGCGTAGAGATTTTCCAGTACGATAAAGTTGATGTCCGTACCCAGATGGCGTACGGAGGCATCCAGCAGATTTAATTTATTCTGCATACAGATTTTCTTAAAAGAAGTACCGGCGGTGGAGTACAGCTTTGTGCCTTCTCCGCCAAATTTCATGTTGATGTCATCCACATAGCGCATCAGCTCCAGCGCCTGGTTTTTGCCGATATATTCGTACAGTGTGCCGCCGAAGGCGTTGGTGATGTTGTATTTTCCATCGGAAAAAGCACCGGCACCGCCGAAACCGCTCATAATGGAACAACTCTTACAGTTGATACAGCTTTTGATTTTGTCTCCGTCGATGGGACAGTGACGTTTCTCCAGGGCATGACCGGATTCAAACACGGCAATTTTCAGGTCAGCATTGCGCTGCACCAGTTCATAGGCAGAAAAAATTCCACCGGGACCTGCACCGATGATAATCACATCATATTTCATATTTATGTAATTCCTTCCTCTAAAATGGGATTTGGTGTTAGAAATTATCACGAAAGTCTGCTTAATATACCTATTATAGCATGAGTCAAAGCTTCTGTGTACCATAGAATTTGGGTAAAAAGGGCGAATTACCTGAAATTCATATAGATTACCCGAAAAAAAAGTGCTATAATCTTTGTGCATATTATCAGAAGGGAAACAATATACCATGGGACGGATCATTGCAATCGCAAATCAAAAAGGTGGTGTGGGCAAAACCACCACAGCCATTAACCTGTCCGCAGCGCTGGCAGCACTGGGCAAAAAAGTACTGGTTATCGACACGGACCCGCAGGGAAATACCACCAGCGGCTTCGGTGTGGATAAAAACAATCTGGAAAACACCATTTATGAACTGATCTTAGGAGAATGTTCCGTACAGGACTGTATGATCAAAAATGTGGTGGAGGGTGTGAGCATCCTTCCCTCCAATGTGAATCTGGCAGCAGCTGAGATCGAACTGATCGGTGTAGACAGAAAAGATTTCATCTTAAAAAATGAAATTGACTACATTCGTGATTCCTTTGATTTTATTCTGATTGATTGTCCTCCCTCTTTAAATACACTGACTATTAATGCAATGACAGCGGCGAACACAGTTCTTGTGCCGATTCAGTGCGAGTATTACGCTCTGGAGGGACTGAGCCAGCTGATACATACCATCAATCTGATCAAGGAGCGCCTGAATCCGGATCTGGATATTGACGGTGTGGTTTTCACCATGTACGATTCCCGTACCAACCTGTCCACACAGGTGGTGGAAAACGTAAAAAGCCATTTAAATCAACACGTATATGAGACAATGATTCCCAGAAACATCCGCCTGGCGGAAGCACCCAGCTACGGGCAGCCCATCAATCTGTACGATCCGAAATCAGCCGGTGCAGAGAGCTACATGGCGTTGGCAAAGGAAGTCATTGACAGGAAACTGTAGAAAGAGAAGGTAAAGATATGGCGGCAAGAGGATTAGGAAAAGGTTTGGATTCCCTGATTCCTGTAGGACAGGCACCGGTATCTTCAAAGAAAAAACCGGATAAAGATATCAATGCATTGAAGGAAGGGGAAGCGCCGGTTATGGTAAAGATCACCAAGATCGAGCCCAACCGGGAACAGCCCCGTAAAAACTTTGATGAGGATGCTTTGCTGGAGCTGTCAGATTCCATCAAACAGTTTGGACTGCTGCAGCCCATTCTGGTGCAGGATCGCAAGACTTATTATGAAATCATTGCCGGCGAGCGCCGCTGGAGAGCATCCAAACTGGCAGGATTGAAGGAAGTTCCTGTCATCATCCGCAACTATACGGAGCAGGAGATTGTGGAAATCTCCCTGATTGAGAATATCCAGCGTGAGGACTTAAATCCCATTGAGGAAGCCCAGGCATACAAACGGCTCCTCACGGAATTTAACTTAAAGCAGGATGAGGTGGCAGAACGGGTTTCCAAGAGCCGTACTGCGGTGACCAACTCCATGCGGTTGTTAAAGCTCTGCGACGAAGTACAGCAGATGGTCATCAGTGACATGATTTCCACCGGACATGCCCGTGCAATTTTGTCCGTGGAGGATCCCAGGCAGCAGTACGAACTGGCACAGAAGATTTTTGATGAAAAGCTCAGCGTCCGAGATGTGGAAAAAATGGTGCGCAGCCTGGGCAAACCTGCCAAAGAGAAAAAAGCTGCAGATAAGAGTCTGGATGTAATCTATGAGGACATTCAGGAAAAATTGAAAAATACATTAGGAACAAAGGTTGCAATCAGTTCAAAGGGAGATGGCGCCGGCAGGATCGAGATTGAGTTTTATTCCCATGAGGATCTTGATCGTCTGGTGGACATTTTCAGCGGACGCAGGTAAGCAGCCGTTTTAAGGGAAAGAAGAGGAAATACGGTGACAAGTGGAATTTTCCAAAGAATAGGTCTGGGAGGCTTAGACCTGGGATATGTGTTGATTGGCATGCTGGTGCTTATTCTGGTCTTGCTGGTGATGCTGGTTATCCTGATGGTACAGTTCTCCAATTTGAAAAAACGCTACGCAAAATTCATGAGGGGCAAGGACGGCAAGAGTCTGGAAAAAGACATTGTTTCCCTTTATGAGGACAATCAATTTTTGAAATCATCCGTGGAAAAGGATAAGAAGGATATCCGTGTACTGTTTAAAAACATGGAGTCCGCATTCCAGAAGGTGGGCATTGTGAAATACGATGCCTTTCAGCAGATGGGCGGGAAACTCAGTTTCAGCCTTGCACTGTTAAATGAAAAAAATGACGGATTTATCATCAATTCCGTTCATAGCAGTGACGGTTGTTACTCGTATACCAAAGAGATCAGGGGCGGACAAAGCGAGATTTCTTTAGGAAACGAGGAGAAGGTAGCACTGGAAATCGCTATGGGTGAGGAAGCCTGAACTACGGTGTTAAGGGAAGAAAGTAAGAAATGAAGATTTGTAAGGTAAGCCAGTTAAAGGGAGGAGAGGTTCTTGCCAGAGCAGTACTGACAGAAAGCTATCAGGTACTGTTGGGAGAAGGAACCCGGTTACAACCGGAATATATTAACAAGCTACAGCAGCTGGGAATTGAGGAAGTCTTTGTTGAAACGGAGGATGCAGAAAAAATAGAGATCCTCAGGGAAGAGACAGAAACCCAATTCAAGGAGAAGGTGCGGGAAATTCTCGAGCATCATACCTACAGCCATAATCAGGAGCTGGAACAGCTGGCTGACACAGCGGATCATCTGATCAGCAGCATTCTGAAAGAAAAGGAAGTCGTTGAACAGGTCTATGACATTCGGGAAAGAAGCTCCGACCTGTATGAGCATTCCATCAGCATCTGCACGTTGGCAGTTCTTACGGCACTTAAGCTGAAGATGAACCGGGAGATGGTACATGATATCGGTGTTGCCTGCCTGCTCCATGATCTGGGGCTGCGGTATCTCACCATTCAATATGCAAATCAACCCATTGAAGAACTTTCGAAGGATGCACGTAACGAGTTTATGAAGCATCCGGTTTATGCCTATTCTGCCCTGAAAAAAGAAAAATGGATCTCAGACGACGTGAAAAACATGATTTTATATCATCACGAGCAGATGGACGGCAGTGGATATCCCCTGCATGCCCGTATGCTCACCCTGGAAAGTCGTGTCTTGAATTTGTGCGAAGCCTTTGATGAGATGATCTGTGGTATCGGATGTAAGCGCCGGAAGGTCTATGAGGCGATCGAGGAATTAAAGAAATACCGGGGCATCCGTTATGATGGAAGGATTCTGGATGCATTTCTGGAGTTCACGGCGGTTTACCCTGCGGGAAGCTTTGTGCTCACTAATGAAGGAGAGACAGCGTTAATTATCTGCCAGAATAAACAAAGTCCGGACCGTCCGGTGCTGCGCATTGTGAAGGACAAAGAAGGAAATTCCCTCACAAAAGAAGTAATCAAGGATTTATTGGTCTTTACCGATGTATTTATTGAAAAGGCCGTGGAAAAATAAAGAAATAAGGAAAAAGAGGTATTAGAAATGATCGATATCAAGTTTTTACGCGAGAATCCTGATGTGGTAAAAGAAAACATCAAGAAGAAATTCCAGGACGAAAAACTTCCCTTAGTTGATGAAGTGATTGCCCTTGACGCTGAGAGCCGCAAGGCAAAACAGGAGGGCGATGACCTGCGCGCAAGCCGTAACAAGATTTCCAAGGAAATCGGCGGACTGATGGCACAGGGCAAAAAAGAAGAGGCAGAGGCAAAGAAAGCAGAGGTTGCAGCCGGAGCGAAAAGACTGGCAGAGCTGGAGGTTCTTGAGGCCGAGCTTCAGGAGAAGATCACCAAAATCATGATGGTCATCCCCAATATTATCGATCCTTCCGTACCTATCGGTAAAGATGACAGCCAGAACGTGGAAATTGAGAAATTCGGTGAACCCGTTGTTCCTGATTTTGAAGTACCCTACCATGCAGATATTCTGGACAGCATCAGCGGTCTGGATAAGGATGCTGCAGGCCGCACCAGTGGAAACGGTTTCTATTATTTAATGGGTGATGCAGCCAGAATTCACTCTGCAATGATCAGTTATGCCAGAGATTTTATGATTGATAAAGGCTTTACCTATTGTATTCCTCCTTTTATGATCCGCAGCAGTGTGGTAAATGGTGTTATGAGTTTTGCAGAGATGGAAGCCATGATGTACAAAATTGAGGGTGAGGATTTATATCTCATCGGTACCTCCGAGCATTCCATGATCGGCAAATTCAAAGGCGAGATTGTGGAGGAAAAGAGTCTTCCCGTCACCATGACCTCCTATTCTCCCTGCTTCCGCAAAGAAGTAGGAAGCCACGGTATCGAGGAACGTGGCGTATACCGTGTACATCAGTTTGAAAAACAGGAGATGGTTGTGTTATGTAAACCCGAGGAATCCATGGACTGGTACAATAAGATGTGGTCTTACACCGTAGAGTTCTTCCGCAGCCTGGACATCCCGGTTCGTACACTGGAATGCTGCAGCGGCGACCTGGCAGACTTAAAAGTAAAATCCTGCGATGTTGAGGCATGGAGCCCCAGACAGCAGAAATATTTCGAGGTTGGTTCCTGCTCCACCCTGGGTGATGCACAGGCAAGACGCCTGGGTATCCGTACCAAGGGCGAGAAGGGTACCTACTTCGTGCATACCTTAAACAACACCGTACTGGCAACCCCCAGAGGACTGATTGCGTTCCTTGAGAACAATGTAAACGAGGATGGCAGCATCAACATCCCGGTGGCACTTCGTCCGTACATGGGCGGCAAGGAGAAAATCCTGCCTACAAAAGCAAAATAACACACATAAAACAATAGAAGAAAGAGGGTGAAATCTTTGCATAAATTCCTGCGTGCGGTTGGATTCAGCAAGCTGTCTGACCGGAGAGAATTACAAAAGCTTGTGACAGACTGTATCATCAATGCTACCACACGCGCTTATACCTCCAATATGGACGAGAGCATGAGTGCGGAATTTTGCAAGGATTTTGCTCCCGGAATGGGAATTGCAGTCTGTGGCGAGTTCGATAAGGATGACCACTTTACCTATGATTACTATTATCCCTACATCCGTGGTCAACAGATCAGCTCCCAGGAGGACATCTCCGTGGAGCGCCATGCTGCCGAGAATTCTTACGCCGGGGTCTGCGATGAATGTAAAGTGGGCGTGTCCCTTATTTTTTATCTGCAAAACAAAATCCCTTATATGAAGGCACAGGTGCAGAATCGCCTGCCCATCCGTGGCACCACGGTCAACCTGTCGGCATTGTCTGTCAGTGGAACGATTATACTTCCTATTGACAAGAGCGAGAAGGATAAAGCCCGGGTGCAGAAGGTTTCCCAGAACCGGAGGACTTTGATTGATGCCGCCCGCCGGGGAAATGAGGACGCCATTGAATCTCTTACTCTGGAGGATATGGACATGTACACCATTATCTCCAAACGGATTCAGAACGAGGATGTGTTCAGTCTGGTAGATACCTATTTCATGCCCTATGGCGTGGAGTGTGACCAGTATTCTGTGCTGGGAGAGATTATGGACTGCCGGACAATCACCAACGAACTCACCGGCGAGCAGATGTATCTGCTGACATTGAACTGTAATGAATTGACATTTGATGTCTGTATCAATATAATAGATTTGTTCGGGGAGCCAAAGGTGGGACGCCGTTTCAAAGGTTCCGTCTGGCTGCAGGGATATATCAACTTCCCCGAATGACCCGGTTTTGTTCCCATAGTTAAATGGATATAACAAGCGCCTCCTAAGGTTCAATCATGGTTGAGACTTATGGAAGTTGAGAAGTGATAAGTCAGAGTTCGATTCCAACAGGGATTGACCTGAATGTCAAAATAAGATACAATGGAAATTCATCACAA
>CAKRNW010000091.1 GCA_934371505.1 uncultured Lachnospiraceae bacterium | reverse complement strand
CAGATTGCGGAAAAACTGGAACTGCGCAACGCCCATAAGGCGGAGAGCCAGGACATTTGTTTTGTACCCGACGGAGATTATGCCGCATTTATTCGCAGGCATACGGGGAAAGAGTATCCTCCGGGAAACTTTGTGAATGCGGACGGAAAAGTGCTGGGACAGCATAAGGGATTGATTCATTATACAGTTGGACAGAGAAGAGGACTGGGAATTGCAGCACCAGAACCCTATTATGTCTGCGAAAAACGATATGCCACCAATGAGATTGTTTTGGGAACGGCAGCAGAACTGTTGGTGAAAGAGTTCCGGGTGACGGATTTAAACTGGATAGCGATTGAAAAACTGGCAGAACCCAGAAAGGTGATGATGCGTACCCGCTATCACCAGAAAGAGTTTGAGGCAACACTGTTTCCTATAGAAAACGGCCTTGTCAGGGTGGTGGCAACAAATCCGGTACAGCGCCCTGCCCCTGGACAGGCAGCAGTGTTCTATGAGGGAGATATTGTAGTCGGGGGAGGCGTTATTCAATAAATAACGAGTGAAACTGATGGATTACTTGCATAAATATCTTCTTTCGACAATACATGACAGAAAACTTGCAAATACAGAAAAGCAAATGCAGTGCAGTCAATGAAAATATCCACCCACAACATATAGATGTACGCCACAGACAAACAACCAGAGCATGGCGAAAATGCACAATTTTGTATCGGGGATAGTGGGGCATAACGCTGAAAATGCCGTAAAATCCCACTTTCCCCTTACCAAACCGACTCGAAAATGCTATGATAAAAGAGGAGGTGGAATAGTACATGTTTGCAGAAGGCGAATATATTTCTTATGGTTGTAATGGGGTATGTAAGGTAGATGGTATCGTGGAGCGTGAAGTTCCGGATACGAAGGAAAAGCGGGAATATTATGTGTTGAGACCGGTATACAACAAGGGCGGAATTATTTACAGCCCGGTGGATGGAACTAAAATATCAGCACGCCGCAGAATCATGACACGGGAAGAATCCTATGATCTTCTGGATCATGTCTCGCAGGTGGAACGAATCGAGGAGAGGGACAAAAAAGTAATGGAACTGCGTTGCAAGGAGGCGGTTCAATCCGGAGAATACCGGGAATGGATGATCGTAATCAAAACCTTGCTTTATGAGCGGAAACAGCGTCTCGATCAGGGGAAAAAACTGACAAGCACCGGAGAACGATATTTAAAAGAAGCAAGGGATCGGCTTTGCGGGGAACTGGCGGTTGCACTGGAGCAGGAACGTAAGCAGGTGGAGACTTTGTTGAAGCAGAAGCTGGAAATGGAAGGATAAATTTCGCGATATATTATTATAGAAGAAACGAAAAAGTGGGAAGCCGGCAAATTCATTTGCGAGACTTCCCTTTTTATGTCTCTGTATGATAGAATTCTAATAGTTTTTCAATTTGTTTTAATGGGATTTTAATGTTGTGGGCATTTTTCTTTAATGTAGGTTGGGTATGATAGGAACATCCAATCAATCAAAACTAACCATACAGAAAAGAGGAAATTATTATGGATCAATTTGAAAAAGTGGAAAAATTAAGAGAGCATGCAGATGTTTCTTATGAAGAAGCAAAGGATGCATTGGAAAAAAGTAACTGGGACATTTTGGATGCCATGATTTATCTGGAACAGAATGGTAGGACCAAGGCGCCGGAGCGGGAAAGTTATACGACCAATGGAGAAAAGACCGGAGCAAAGGCAGCGCAGGAAACCGAGAGAGAAGACAAGGATGGTTTCTGGGATGCCATGCATCGATTTGGCGACTGGTGCATCAAATGGATCAACAAGGGAAACAGCAATCAGTTTGCCATCTATAAAGACGGAGAGGAAACGTTTTCCGTACCGATCACCTTACTGGTAGTGCTTTTACTGTTTGCCTTTTATGTTGTGGTGCCGCTCCTTGTAGTGGGGCTGTTTTTCAATTTCCGTTACCATTTTGAAGGACCGGACATGCAGGCGGTAGATCTCAACAAAGCGATGGATACTGCGGCGGATGCAGCAGAAAATCTGAAAAATGACATCAATCATGAGATAAACAAATAGAATAACAAGAGAGACGGATGGAGTAAAGGAACATGGCGGTTACCATTTTAGTTGTGGAAGATGAAGAAAAAATTGCCCGTTTTCTGGAACTGGAATTAAAGCATGAAGGCTATGGTGTGGATAAGGCCTGCAATGGCAGAGAAGGGTTGGAAAAAGCGGAGAGCGGAGTGTATGACCTGATGATTCTGGATGTCATGCTTCCGGAACTGAACGGCTTTGAAGTACTTCGCCGTTTGCGGAAGAGTTCTCCAATGCCTGTGATTATGTTAACCGCTAGAGATGCTGTCATGGACAAGGTGGCAGGACTGGATGGTGGAGCAGATGATTATATGACGAAGCCCTTTGCCATTGAGGAACTCCTTGCGCGCATTCGTCTGGCACTTAAGAAAAAGGGCGAAAACCACAGCACACAGCCGGAAGGATTGTGCTGTGGCTGTTTAATGATGGATCCCCAGCGATATGAGGTACACTATGGAGAAGAACCGGTGGAACTGACACACCGGGAGTTTGAATTGCTGCGGGTTTTACTGGAAAACAAAAATATCGTCATATCCAGGGAAACGCTTTTGGAAAAGGTATGCGGATACGATTACATGGGGGAAACCAATCTCATCGATGTCTATATCCGTTATCTGCGCAGTAAACTGGATGATCGGTTTGGGGTGAAACTGATCCAGACAGTCCGGGGTGTGGGATATTGCATTAAGGACAACTGACGACGGTTTACAAAAGAGACAGTATCCGTGTGTCGGAGAAAATCTGTCCAAACGGAGAAAAGGTAAGATGGACAACGAGAACAGAAATGGTCAGGAAACCGGTCGTGTGACTTCTATTGCACGCAAAATCAATCGACAATATGTCTGGGAAAAGTTTTGCACTTTTTTCTGGTGGAATCTGATTCTGCTCCTGCTTCTTACAGCGGTTTTTATTTATCAGGAGGATCGCCAGAATCTGGGCAGATTCAGCTGGAGTTACCTGAGGGAAATAGGATGGGATGAAATCTGGTATACCCTTCCCAATGGAAATCAGGGAATGGTCAAAAACATGAATAGGGAAGACCCCTTGCTGAAGGAGGGGGACTTTCCCTTAGAAGACATGTGGTATCGGGTTACGGCGGGAGCCGGAACCACCGGGGAAAAGAGCTACAAAATTCCTATTGGCTTATGGCTGTCAGCATTTGGAAAGATAGCACTTGTCATTTTGATTTTAGAAATCATTGATTTGACAGAACTTTGGAGTAAGGGTGCCAGAAAGGTACGACGGAAACTGAAACCCCTGAATGAGATGGCGGCAAAGGCCCAGACGCTCAGTGAGCTGGCCTTTGATGAAACCAAGTATCATGATCTGGAAAATGCCATTTCCAGTTTGAAGGTGGAGACCCCGGATGCCCACATCCATATGTCGGACCGGGATCTGGAAGGAATCGAGACAGCACTGAATGATCTCATTGACCGCATGCGGGAGTCTTACAAACAGCAGACCCGTTTTGTATCGGATGCCTCCCATGAACTGCGTACCCCTATTGCCGTGATCCAGGGCTATGTAAACATGTTGGATCGCTGGGGAAAAGAGGATGAAGCGATTCTGGAGGAGGCTATCGAGGCGATAAAAAATGAATCGGCTCACATGCAACGGCTGGTGGAGCAGCTCCTGTTTCTGGCAAGAGGCGATTCTGGGCGTCAAAATCTGGAAATGAAACCGGTAAACCTCAATGAAGTGATGCGGGAAGTCTATGAAGAATCCATGATGATTGATGAAAAGCATTCTTACATTTTTGAGGAGAACGGGCAGGCGCAGATGATTGGAGATAGTGCCATGCTGAAACAATCGGCAAGAATTCTTATTGATAATGCGGCAAAATACACACCGGAACAGGAGACCATCCAGATTCGCGTGGGGGTGCAGCAGGATGGTGCAGCCTACTACGGAATTCAGGATAATGGAATTGGAATGTCTGAAAACGATGTAAGTCATGTGTTTGACCGGTTCTATCGTGCGGATGCGGTGAGAAACAGTCAGACTGGGGGAACGGGACTTGGACTTTCTATTGCAAAATGGATTGTAGAAAGACATGTAGGGTATTATAATGTTATTAGCCGTGAAGGATTAGGAACTCGCTTTACGGTGATTTTTCCACAGAATAAGTAAAAGAAAGGGCATACCTATGGACTTTTGCAGTATGCTCTTCATAGTTTGTTTTTTACCTCTCTTTTTAATTGTGTATTACTTAGTTCCCTTTAAATGCAGGAATGCTGTTATTTTGCTGGGAAGTTTGATTGGATACGGCATCCAGTTCACAAAGTGGCTTCCGATGCTGATCATTGGGATGTTGGTAAACTTCATCTGCTATAGGGTTCTCTGCGGCATGAACAGTGACGGGAAAGGTTATAAAGTTTTCTTGTGGGGAACGATTGCGGGAAATCTTGCAGTATTGGTTCTGGAGAAACGATCGGATGGACCCATGCCGGGCATCAGCTTTTTCGTGTTCTGCACCATTGCTTTTTTCGTGGATGTCTGTCTGCGGAAAAAAAAGAAGACGGAGGTGCTGGGATTCTGGGAGTTTGGTGCATATCTCACCTTTTTCCCCAAAATGATTTCCGGCCCCATCACCAGATGGGAAACCTATCGTAAAAATCTTCCTCTGACGGGAGAGTCAGAAAAACAACTATGGAGAAATCTGGAAAGAGGAATCACTCTTTTTATAATAGGATTAGGCTACAAGGTGCTGCTGGCAGACAGTCTGGCAGCCTTATGGAACGAAATACAGACGATTGGCTTTGAGAGTATCTCGACGCTGTTGGCATGGATGGGAATGTTTGCTTACAGCCTGGAGATTTATTTTGATTTCCAGGGATATTCCCTGATGGCAATTGGTGTGGCAGCTATGATGGGTATTGCATTGCCCGTAAACTTTCTGACACCTTATGCCTCGCTTTCTGTATCGGAGTTTTATCGGAGATGGCATGTGACATTGGGTGCCTGGTTTCGGGATTATGTATACATCCCGCTGGGAGGAAACCGGAAGGGCATGTGGAAAACCATCCGGAATCTGGCAGTGGTATGGGCATTGACCGGACTCTGGCATGGTCTGCATTGGAATTTCCTGCTATGGGCCGGAATCCTGTTCCTGTGTATCTGCCTGGAACGCCTGGGGCTTCGCAAATGGTTGGAGAAATGGCCATGGCTGGGACATTTGTATGTCTGGCTGGTGATTCCGCTGTCCTGGATGCCTTTTGCAATCCACAATAAAGATGAAATTCTTGCCTATTTTGGCAGTCTGTTTGGTGTTGTCGGAGCTGCAATGCGTGTGGATGATATCTGGGTAGCAGGAGGAAAGTATCTGCCCTATTTTTTCCTTGCCTTTGTGCTGGCGGTAACTACAACGAGAAGAAGCTCCAAGGCGGTAACCTTGGAGGATAAGAAACCATGGATTGAGGAGACAACAGTGAACCATGCCGGAAATCTGTGGCAGGTGCTGGCATTAGGATTAATTTTCTGGTGGGCGGTTTATAAACTTTCCATCGGATCGGTAAATCCCTTTATGTATTTCTCGTTTTAATGATATGGAGATTGATGAAATGAAGAAGAGAAAGAAGAGTGTGCTGCTTCTCCTGATTATATATAGCCTGGTATGTATGGAGATATTGGGAATCTGGGTGGAGTACACCGGACAGGTTTCACCTGCCGGCGAGTATCAGCCCGGGGTTACCTATGCCTGTCTGTATCTGAGGGATTTGTCTGCAGGGGCGGTGGAACCGCCTTTTATTTTCAGACTGGGGAGCCAAGATCCGGCGGATGATACAGAACAGCTTTCCACCGGATGGGAGTCAGAAGAACAGGAAGAAACCGAAAAAGCAGAGATGGAAACGGAAGATCCTCCTTCAGATACGGAGAATGCAGAGGAGACAGCACCTCTTGATCCTCTGGAGCAGGTAAGTGTGTTCCAGCCGGTTTCTGAAGATTATTTTAATGATGCGCTGTTTATCGGAGACTCCAGAACGGCAGGCTTGTCCCAATATGGGAATCTGGATCAGGCTGACTTCGCGGCGGAGGTGGGACTTACCATTTTCCATCTGTTTGATAAAAAGTTTCTGGAGGTGGATAATAGCCGTAAAAAGGAAACCATTGAAGATCTGCTGGAACAGAAGCAATATAAAAAGATTTATCTGATGGTGGGAATCAATGAGCTGGGAACCGGGGATGAGGAACGTTTCCAAAAAGCCTATCGGGAAGCACTGGAAAAAATCGAGACCCTTCAGCCTAATGCCATTATTTTTGTTCAGGGGCTGATGCATGTCACGGACAAAAAATCCAAACAGGAAAAGTTTATTAATAATGAACATATCAACATTCGGAATATGGGGCTGGCGCAGCTGGCAGATGGAAAAAGAGTGTTTTATCTGGATATCAACCCCTTATATGATGATGAAAACGGATGTCTGAATCCTGCTTTTACCGGGGATGGCGTTCATCTCAAGGCTCAGTATTACGGCGCCTGGAGAGAATACCTGATGACCTATGGCATTATAAAAGAAGACAACACGAATGAAAAACCAGAGGAACCCTAAAGCCCTCTGGTTTTGTGTTATGGCATATAATGTCCAGCGGAATGATTTCAGTGGCGAACCCAGCGGCCGGATGCGCCACAGGGAAGCACCAGACCGGATTCGGTTACCGGAAGTCCGATTTCTTCTGCCTCAACCTGTCCGCCGAGACGCCTGGTCAGTACGGTATTTAACATATAGGAGAGTACGGCGGGCTGCAATCCCGTGGCATAGGAATTAATCAATAGGAATAAAGCCTCATCTGATAGAAGCTTGGAACATAATTCGATAAAGGGAAAGATGCTCTCCTCGATTTTCCAGATCTCACCCTTCGGACCTCTTCCATAGGAAGGTGGATCCATGATGATCCCGTCATATTTGTTGCCGCGGCGGATCTCACGTTCTACGAATTTCACACAATCATCCACCAGCCAGCGGATAGGGGCATCTCCCAATCCGGAGGAGACGGCATTCTCTTTTGCCCAGGTTACCATACCCTTGGAGGCATCCACATGAGTGACACTGGCTCCTGCTGCGGCAGCGGAAACGGTAGCACCTCCGGTGTAGGCAAAAAGATTTAAGACCTTCACCGGGCGGTGAGCCTCACGGATCATCCGGGAAAACCAGTCCCAGTTTACCGCCTGCTCCGGGAAAAGACCGGTATGTTTGAAACTGAAAGGCTTCAGGTGAAAAGTGAGTTCCCGGTAGTGGATCGTCCACTCCTGGGGCAAATCAAAAAATTCCCACTCGCCGCCACCCTTGGCACTGCGATGGTAATGACCGTTTTTATGGGACCATCCGGCATGGCCATGAGGTGTGTTCCAAATGACCTGAGGGTCGGGACGCACCAGGATATAATCACCCCAGCGTTCCAGCTTTTCCCCGCTGGAGGTATCCAGCACTTCATAATCTTTCCAATTATCTGCAATCCACATGGTATTTTCCCTATCCATCCTTTATAATGTTCTATAACGAATCGTTAATTTTATTACTATTATATAGGTTACCCTGCAAAAAGCAAAGAGAAAAGAGTGGGACATGAGTATTTTGTATTGCGTTCTATTTTATTCTGTGTTATCAACGACAAAGAACGACAGATAGGAATGAGGGAGAAAGCATGACAACCACACAAATTTTAATTTTAACAAGTAGCTGTGCATACCGGAAAAGAATTTTTGGGTAAAAAAAAGAAACAAAAATGTTTTACAAAAAAATAGAAAAAAACTCTTGCAATTTGCACAAAACCCATGTATACTACTACTTGCTGTGGCATGATAGCTATGAAGCGTGAGGTTGTTGCCTGGAAATGGCAGGTTTTCCGTGGAGCGAATGTCAAGTTAGGAAACTGACGACAAGTCACTGTACAGACCAATAGCCCTAAACGAATGTGTTTGATGATCCTGAACACAGGACACACACGGGAGAGTGTACAGTCACCGCTTGTCGTACTTAAGAACCAAAAGTGCGAAAAGGAGGCGACTTTTTTTATGGCAAATCAGCAGGTAATGAGAATTACACTTAAAGCTTATGATCATCAGTTGGTTGATGCATCTGCCAAAAAAATCATCGAAACAGTCAAGAAAAACGGATCTCAGGTAAGCGGACCGGTGCCCCTTCCTACCAAAAAGGAAGTTGTAACCATCCTGCGTGCTGTCCACAAGTACAAAGACAGCCGTGAGCAGTTCGAGCAGAGAACCCATAAGAGACTGATCGACATCATTGCACCTACACCGAAGACCGTTGATGCATTACAGAGGATCGAAATGCCGGCCGGTGTGTACATTGATATCAAAATGAAAAACAAATAAACCTTCTACTAGTATGGACGCGAGAGCGGCCCGCTGTAGAAAAACAAGGAGGTAAACATGAAGAAAGCTATTTTAGCAACCAAAGTCGGAATGACACAGATTTTCGACGAAAACGGCAACCTGATTCCGGTAACCGTTCTTCAGGCCGGCCCTTGTGCAGTAACCCAGGTGAAAACCGTTGAGAACGATGGTTACAGCGCAGTACAGGTTGGCTTCGTTGACAAGAAAGAAAAGATTGTCAACAAAGACAAGAGTGGAAGAAAAGAAGTAATCCACAGACATGGCGCAAACAAGGCTGAGAAAGGCCACTTTGACAAGGCGGGTGTGTCCTGCAAGAGATATGTCAGAGAGTTCCGCTTTGAAAATGCACAGGATTATACATTGGGCAGCGAAATCAAAGCTGATATCTTTGAGAATGGCGACAGAGTAGATGCTACCGCAATTTCCAAAGGTAAAGGTTTCCAGGGTGCAATCAAGAGACTTGGACAGTCCAGAGGACCTATGGCTCACGGTTCCAAGTTCCATCGTCATCAGGGTTCTAACGGCGCTTGTTCTTCTCCCAGCCGTGTATTCAAAGGCAAAGGAATGCCCGGACATATGGGTTGTGTAAAGGTAACTGTTCAGAATCTTACCGTAGTAAGAGTGGATGCAGAGAAGAATCTGCTTCTGGTAAAGGGTGCAGTACCTGGCCCGAAGAAAGCTTTAGTTACCATTAAAGAATCTACAAGAGCTGAAGCTTAAAATTGTGAAAGGAGGACCATTCAGATGGCAAACGTATCTGTTTATAATATGGAAGGCAAAGAAGTTGGCACAATCGAATTAAACGATGCGGTATTCGGTG
>CAKRNW010000090.1 GCA_934371505.1 uncultured Lachnospiraceae bacterium | reverse complement strand
CCCAAAACAATTACCTTAAAGGATGGACACACCTGCACCCTGCGTCCGGCAGAAGCCAAGGATGCCCAGGAGATGCTTGACTATCTGAGAACTTCTGCAGGAGAAACACCTTTTTTACTGCGTAATCCGGATGAAGTTACCTTCACGGTGGAGGGTGAAGAATCTTTTCTGGAAAACAAAAAAAATACCCCCAGGGAATTGATGATGGTGGCTGAAGTGGATGGTGTCCTTGCAGGAAACTGCGGAATCATCACCAATGGAGAACTGCGGCGCGTATATCATCGCGGTGGATTTGCCATTGCTCTGTTAAAGGAATACTGGCATCTGGGAATTGCATCTGCCATGATGACCTACGCCTTTGAACTGGCAAAGGAAATGGGCTATGAACAAATGGAATTAGAAGTTGTAGATGGAAACGAGCGTGCCAAAGCACTTTATGAGCATTTGGGTTTTCAGGAAACAGGAAAGCATTTCCATGCACTGAAATATGATGATGGAAACTATCGGGACGAATATACCATGGTGAAATTCCTCTAAGAGAAAATAGAAGTACTGAAAAAGTGGTACTTCTATTTTTTTGTTGCTTAATATCTGGTATGATAGGAATGACAAATGGAAGATGGAGGAACATCAATGCAAAGCGAAATCAGAGAGAGACTCCTGAAAATGCAGGATTTAAAATATAAAGAATTTCATTCCAGCCTATGCCCCAACGTAGACCATATTATTGGAGTGCGGATACCTGTATTGCGGGCATATGCCAGGGAACTTTTAAAGAAATATCCTGTGGAACAGCTGCTGACAGAGATGGGGGATACCTACTATGAAGAGTTGACCTTGCGGGGAATGCTGATCGGCTTATGCAAAGAAAAGGATTTCACAGTAGTGAAGAATTATATTCGTGACTTTGTACCTAAGATCAACAGCTGGGGAGTATGCGATACTTTCTGCGCAGGGTTAAAAATTACAAAGAAATGTCCGAAAGAAATGTGGGAGTTTATACAGCCTTATTTTCATTCAGAGAAGGAATTTGAAATCCGGTTTGCGGTTGTGATGTTGTTAGACTTTTATATCGACGCGCAGCATATTGAGGAAGATTTGAAGATTCTGGATCAGATTAAATGTGAAATGTACTATGTGCAGATGGCAGTAGCCTGGGCTTTATCTGTCTGCATGATCAAGTTTTATGATGAAACGAAGGCTTATATGCTAAACGAGACATGTTCGTTGGATCACTTCACCTATAACAAAACCTTACAGAAATCCATTGAATCTTACCGCCTTACACCGGAGCAAAAGAATGAGATGCGGCAGATGAAAAGAAAGTAGGGAAAGGGAAGAAAGTTTGTGTTATGAGCAGGAATTGTAAGAAGCAGACAGAGGCAGATTATGAGACATTTAAAAGAGCATTTTTGGAAAAAGAACAGGGGATTGCAGCGTTCCGTTAATGACTTAGGACGGGAAGTACTGCTGTCCCCTAATTTTAATAAATCCCGGTACTTTACCCAGCATGGAGATGTGTCCGTGCGGCGACACAGTCTGGATGTGGCGCGAACCAGCCTCGATATCAGCCAGAAACTGGAGAAGCTGGGCATCCACAGCAACAAAAAAGATCTGGTGCGGGGGGCGCTGCTTCACGACTATTTTCTATATGACTGGCATGATAAAAACCGACCTGATTTTAAACCCTGGCATGGATTTTATCATCCCGGTGTTGCACTGCAAAATGCAAACAAAGAGTACCATTTATCTCCCAGGGAAAAGGATATTATTAAAAAACACATGTGGCCGTTGACCGTCGTTCCGCCCATGTGCCGCGAGGCGTGGATTGTCTCCGCCGCCGATAAGGTCTGTTCTTTAAGGGAGACATTGCGAGGAAAGCATCATTGAGCCGATTATATGACAAATTACTTCAATATAGCAAAGAAGATTATTATCCTTATCATATGCCCGGGCACAAGCGCCATATGCAGGGAAGACCACTGGAGGATCTTTATGACATTGACATTACAGAGATTGACGGGTTTGACAACCTCCACCATGCGGAAGGAATTCTAAAGGAAATCCAGGAGCGTGCAGCAGCATTGTGGCAAACAAAAAAGACTTACTTTCTGGTCAATGGAAGCACCTGTGGACTGCTGGCAGCGATTGCAACAGTGTCAGGAAAGGATAAAGTCTTCCTGATGGCAAGAAATTGTCATAAGGCAGCCTATCATGGAATTTATATAAATCATGCAAAAGTGCATTATCTTTATCCGGAGGCGGATGGAGGTGCCAGCTGTGAGCAGTCCGGAGGAACAGGATGGGCGTCAGAAAATGCCGGCTTTGCAGGAAAAATCACACCGGAATCTGTCCGGAAATCATTGAAAACCTGTGCAGAAGCAGGGAAACAGGTGGCGGCAGTATTGCTCACCTCTCCCACCTACGAAGGGATCGTGTCAGATATATCGGGAATCTCCAGAATCTGCCATGAGGCCGGAACAATTCTCATTGTAGACGAGGCTCATGGTGCTCATCTTGGTTTTTCGGAGGGTTACCCGGACAGTGCTGTACACCAGGGAGCGGATCTTGTGATTCAGAGCGTACATAAGACACTGCCCGCCATGACCCAGACTGCACTGTTACACCTGTGCAGTAATCGTGTGAATGTACATCGTCTGGAACGGTTTTTATCCATTTATCAGACCAGTTCCCCTTCTTATATTATGATGAGCAGTATTGATCTGTGCATGGATGTGGTGGAACAGGAGGGATGCCAGCGACTGGCGGAAAGACTGGCAGATGTCGATTGTTTTCGACAGGAAACCTCCGATTTGAAGCATATTCGTATTTTCTATCCTTCGGACCCGTTAAAATTCATTATTTCTGTGGACGGATGTAAGATGACAGGAAAGCAGTTTTATGATATTCTATTGAAGGAATATCATCTTCAAATGGAGATGGCAGCTGGGGATTATGTGTTGGCCATGTTTTCCATGATGGATGCGCCGATTGGATACCGTAGACTGGCAAAAGCTCTGTTGGAAATGGACCACAGGCTGGCGCATGCCGGTAAGAGGACAGACGGAGAAAGTCTGTATAGGGCAAAGAACGTTACACAATGGCAGACCGTTCATCCACAGGCTCTGCTTCCCATCCATCAGGCTTATGATGCCCCAAACAGATATGTGGCGCTACAGGAGGCGGTGGGACACGTTGCAGCGGAATTTGTATCCTTATATCCGCCGGGAATCCCACTTTTGGTGCCAGGGGAACAGATTGAGGCAGAGATTGTGGCACTGATCCGGACAAGCTTGAAACAGGGATTATCGGTGATTGGGATTGATAGTGGGGACAAACGACAGAACATTGCGGTATTACAGGCGTAAGAATAAATTCAGGAGGGATTTGACATGCGTAAGACTAAAATTATCTGCACCATTGGACCTGCATGTGAAAATGTTGGGACATTGAAGGAAATGATGAAAGTGGGAATGAATGTGGCAAGATTTAATTTTTCCCACGGCACCCATGAGGAACAGCAGCGGAAACTGGAGCTGGTGAAACAGGCAAGAAAAGAATTGGGTACCACGGTTGCCACCATGCTGGATACGAAAGGACCGGAGATCCGTCTTATTGACATTGAAGGTGGTTCCGCTACTTTGAAAGAGGGGAACGAACTCATTCTCACCACTGAGGAAGTCATGGGCAGTGAGAAACGGGTTTCCATCACTTATAAGAATCTGGTGAAGGATTTAAAACCCGGCGATACGGTACTCATTGACGATGGTCTGATTGAACTTTGTGTGGAAAAAATCGAAGGCACTGAGATTTACTGTAAGGTAGTTAACGGTGGTCCTATCTCCAACCATAAGGGGGTAAATGTTCCTGGGGTTCATCTTACCATGCCTTATGTGAGTAAGGTGGATCTGGATGATGTGATTTTCGGCTGTAAGCTGGGCTTTGATTTTCTGGCAGCCTCCTTTGTAAGATGCAAGGAAGATATTCTGGAACTCCGCAAAATTCTGGAAGAACATGGCAGCCACATGCAGATCATTGCAAAGATTGAAAATATGGAAGGTATCCGTAATCTGGATGAGATCATTGAAGTATCCGATGGTATCATGGTAGCCAGAGGAGACATGGGGGTAGAGATTCCTTTCTCTGAGGTTCCCATTTTACAGAAACGAATGATCAAAAAAGCGGTGATGGCAGGCAAGCACGTTATTACAGCAACCCAGATGCTGGAGTCCATGATCCATAATCCCAGACCTACCCGTGCAGAGGCAACGGATGTGGCAAATGCGATTTACGATGGTACCACAGGCATCATGCTCTCCGGGGAAAGTGCGGCAGGACAGTATCCTGTGGAGGCAGTCCGCACTATGGCAGAACTGGCAGAGCGCACCGAGCGGGACATCGATTATAAATCCCGGATGCGCCGTTATGAGGACGAGTGCAGCAATTGTGATGACATCACCCAGTCTCTCTCCAGGGCGGTCTGCTCTATTGCCATGGAAATCGGTGCTGCAGCCATTATGCCGGTTACTCTTTCCGGATCCACAGCCAGACAGGTTTCCCGGTATAAGCCGGATTGCGAGATTATCGGATGTGCGGTAAAAGCGCGGGTATGCCGTCAGATGAACCTATACTGGGGTGTGACTCCCCTTGAGATTGCGGAGGCGGAAAATACCGATGAATTATTTGAAATCGCGGTGGAAACAGCATTGAAAAAGGGATATATCAAGAAGGGCGATAAAGTGGTTATCACTGCAGGAATTCCTTTGGGTGTGTCTGGTAAGACCAATATGATCAAGGTGATTGAGGCGTAAGCGATGGGGAAAATCATTTACCTGATGGGGAAAAGCTCCACGGGCAAAGATACTCTTTTCAAGCAGTTATTGGAAAATCCTCCCTGTGCATTGCAGACGGTGGTGCCCTATACCACTCGTCCCATCCGGAATGGGGAATCCCAGGGAGTTGAATACTTTTTTACAGACGAAGAAGGGTATCAGAAACTGAAAAATGACGGAAAACTGATTGAGGAACGCGCTTATCACACCTGTCATGGGTTATGGCGGTACTTTATGGTGGACGATGGACAGATTGATTTGTCCCAAGGAAATTATGCCATGATTGGCACTCTGGAGGCCTATGAAAAACTGAAGGTCTATTTTGGGGTACAAAACCTTTGTCCCGTGCTGGTGGAACTGGATGACGGGGAGCGCCTGCAAAGGGCTTTAAACAGGGAGAAAACCCAGGCACATCCCAAATTTCAGGAAATGTGCCGAAGGTTTCTGGCCGATGCGGAAGATTTTTCGGAGGATAAAATAGCTGCAGCGGGAATCAACAGAAGATTTTATAACGATGATCTGGAACGTTGTTTTGCGGAGATCCGTGAATATGTTCTGGAGAACGTGTGTAATGCACAGGAGATGAACACAGTAAGTGGAGATTAAAGTGAATCAGGTGGCGAATGCCACACCCATTGAGACAGCCACACCCGCAGGTCCTACGGATGACGCTTTCAAATTCACACTGATCAGCCATATTGAAGAGCAGGAATTGCAGGAAAAGCTTTCCATGCTCATGGGAGAAATCAAGACCCAGGGTGATCGGTTGGGAAAACATCGGGATATCCGGGATATGAAGAAATATCGGTCATTGGTGAAGGAATTCCTAAATGAGGTCATTAACCGATCCCATTCCTTCAGCCGTGAAAATTTTCTGGACCGGCGGGGACGACACCGGGTTTATGGCATCATCCGGCTCATTGATGAGAATCTGGACGAACTGGCGCAGGAGCTGGTAAAGGAAGAACAGGATAATCTGGCAATCCTGCAGAAGATCGGGGAGATCGAGGGATTGCTTTTGGATATTTTCACATGATTGAGGAATGAAAAATGGCGACTTTTAAAGATATTATCGGTCAGGAACAGATCAAGGATCATCTGACACATACAATTGAACAGGGAAAAATTTCTCATGCCTATGTGATCAATGGAGAACGCTTTTCCGGCAAGGAATTTATTGCCAACGTGTTTGCCATGGCTTTGCAATGTGAGCACCCTGACGGGGTGGAACCCTGCCAGCAGTGCCATTCCTGCAAACAGGCACTTTCTGGCAATCAGCCGGACATTATCCGGGTAACCCATGAGAAACCCAACACCATCGGCGTGGATGATATCCGCACGCAGATCAACACGGATATCGCCATTAAGCCCTACAGCAGTCCCCGGAAGATTTATATTATCCAGGAGGGGGAGAAGATGACGGCACAGGCTCAGAACGCCCTGCTAAAAACCCTGGAGGAGCCTCCTGCCTATGCGGTTATCCTGATCCTTACCACGAACATGGATGCTTTATTACCCACTATTTTGAGCCGTTGTGTGGTGTTGAATATGAAACCGGTCCGGGATGATCTGGTGAAAAAATACCTTATGGAAGAATTACAGATACCGGATTACAAGGCCAACGTGTGTGTCGCTTTTGCAAGAGGAAATCTGGGGAAGGCAAGGCAGCTGGCCTCCAGTGAGGAATTTGACCATATCAAGGAAGAGGCTGTTTCCATGTTGAAATATGTGCAGGATATGGAAATTAACGAAATGCTGGCAGCCATAAAGAAAATTCAGGAATACAAGTTCGATGTGGAAGATTACCTGGATATTCTGGCGATCTGGTATCGGGATGTGTTGCTGTTTAAGGCTACCAACGATGCCAATCACTTGATATTTAAAGAAGAAATACAGTATATTAAAAAATGTGCAGACAGATGTGCCTATGAGGGGATCGAAGATATTCTTAAGGCTCTGGATAAAGCAAAAAGCCGTTTGAAGGCCAATGTCAATTTTGAACTGACAATGGAGTTGCTTCTGATGGCAATTAAAGAGAATTCGTGAGGTTGATAGATGATGAAAAAAATAATCGGTGTGCGTTTTCGCACGGCAGGCAAGGTGTACTTTTTTGATCCCGGTAAATATACGGTGAAGCGGGGAGATCATGTGATCGTGGAAACCGTCCGTGGCATCGAGTACGGTACCGTGGTATCTCCGGCTAATGAGATAGCGGAGGATAAGCTTACCCAGCCCTTAAAGTCTGTTCTTCGTGTGGCAACCGAGAGAGATGATGAACAGGAAAAGCAGAACCGGGAAAAGGAAAAGGAAGCCTTTAAGATCTGCCAGGAAAAGATCAGGAAACATGGACTGGATATGAAACTCATTGATGCAGAGTATACCTTTGACAACAATAAGGTTCTGTTTTATTTTACGGCGGATGGGCGTATTGATTTCAGAGAACTGGTAAAGGATCTGGCATCCGTGTTCCGTACCCGTATAGAACTTCGCCAGATTGGAGTCCGGGACGAGACGAAAATTCTGGGAGGAATCGGTATCTGTGGAAGACCCCTTTGCTGTCATTCTTATCTGTCAGAGTTTGCACCGGTTTCCATCAAAATGGCAAAGGAACAGAATTTATCACTGAATCCCACCAAGATTTCCGGAGTATGTGGTCGTCTGATGTGCTGCTTAAAGAATGAAGAAGAAACCTATGAGGAATTGAACCGTAAACTTCCCGGTGTGGGTGATCATGTGACCACGGATGACAATCTGAAAGGCGAAGTACACAGTGTAAATGTGCTTCGCCAGATGGTGAAAGTACTGGTGGAGGCCGGAGATGAGAAGGAACTGAAAGAGTATCGCGTGGATCAGCTTCGCTTCAATCGTAAACGTCATAAGAATCAAAAGAATGACCAGCGGGGAAATAATCAGGAAGAAAAAGAGCTGGAAAAACTGGAGAAGCTGGAGAAACAGGAAGGAAAGTCTAAACTCGATGACAATTAATCTCAAAGAGGGCGAGAGGCTGGATGACCTGCAGCGTAATGGCTATCAGATTATCCAGAATCCGGGGAGGTTCTGTTTTGGAATGGATGCTGTTCTTCTCACCGGATTTACCAGAGCCCAGGAGAAGGACAAAGTATTGGATCTGGGGACAGGAACGGGAATCATTCCTATTCTGATGGCGGCAAAGACGAAAGCCGAGCATTTTAAAGCACTGGAACTTCAGGAAGAAAGTGCAGATATGGCCAGACGAAGCGTACTGCTGAACGGTCTGGAGAAACGAATTGACATTGTACAGGGAGACATGAAAGAGGCAGACAAAATTTTCAAAGCTGCCTCTTTTGATGTGGTCACCTGTAATCCCCCTTATATGATCGGACATCATGGAATCGCCAATCCGGAGGAACCCAAGGCTATTGCCAGACATGAAATCTGTTGCACACTGGAAGATGTGGTGAGAGTAACAGCGAAACTGCTTCGTCCCGGTGGTAATTTTTTTATGGTACACAGACCCTTTCGGCTGGCTGAAATCATGACATTGTTGACAAAGTATAAACTGGAGCCGAAACGAATGCAGCTTGTACATCCTTATATTGACAGGGAACCCAACATGGTGCTGATTGAGGCAAACCGGGGAGGCAGGTCACGCATGAAGATTGAGCCGCCTCTGATTATTTATGAAAGCCCCGGCGTGTATACAGAGACGATAGTGAAACAATACGGTTATTAAGAAAGCGGTAGTTCTTTGCCGGAGGGATACCCGGCGGAATCAGAAGAAAGGAGCAGGAAAAAGATGGCAGGAACTCTATATTTATGCGCCACACCCATCGGAAATTTACAGGATATGACGCCCCGCGTTGTGGAAACCCTACAGATGGTGGATGTGATTGCGGCAGAGGACACACGGAATAGTATCCGGCTTCTGAATCATTTTGATATTCATACGCCCATGACCAGCTATCATGAGTTTAATAAAGTGGAAAAGGCAAAACAACTGGTAACACAGCTTCAGAGTGGCAAAAATATTGCGCTGATTACGGATGCAGGAACACCGGCAATCTCCGATCCTGGGGAAGTGCTGGTTCAATTTTGCCAGGAAGCGGGAATCACGGTGACTTCACTGCCGGGAGCCTGTGCCTGCATTACGGCTCTTACCATGTCAGGGCTTTCCACCAGACGCTTTTGCTTTGAAGGCTTTTTACCAGCGGATAAAAGAGAGCGAAAGGCAGTATTGGAGGATCTGATGGATGAATCCCGCACCATGATCCTATACGAAGCGCCCCATCACCTGTTGAAAACGCTGGAAGACTTGTATCGGACGCTTGGCGAGCGGAAACTGACCCTCTGCAGGGAACTGACGAAAAAATTTGAAACCATCCTGCCAACCACGTTGGAACAGGCTCTGCGTCTCTTTGAAAAGGAAGATCCCAGAGGGGAATATGTGTTGGTTGTGGAGGGGAAAAGCCTGGAAGAACGTAAGAAAGAATCTCAGGCAGACTGGCAGGAACTTTCCATCGAAGAACACATGGCATATTATGAAAAAATGGGAATGGATCAGAAAAGTGCCATGAAACAGGTGGCAAAAGACCGTGGGGTAGGAAAAAGGGAAATCTACCAGGCAATCAA
>CAKRNW010000089.1 GCA_934371505.1 uncultured Lachnospiraceae bacterium | reverse complement strand
TGTTTATGCGGTCTGCAAGGCTTTTTGTTGATAAAATCAGCGTTCCTAATTATTTTAAGTTTTTAATTTTTCTTTAACGTGCCTGCACTTTCTTATGGTGGGTCGCCTGGTACTTCAGATACAGGCCTCTAAGTTTCCGCACCAACAGACTTAAATACCGCAGTACCGGCTCTGTGATCATGGCAAAGATCACCAGTAACATACCACACTGCTTGGTAATGCCGGTGATGGCAAAAAGATGACTGACAAAAATCATGCAGAACAGCCAGCCGCCAATCATGCAGATAAGGAGTGCCCAGTGCATCTTCGTCATGGGGGAGGCAATGGTATGGAGAATCATAAAGCCTACAATGGCGAGTAAAATCGTACAGCAGGTGGATACATCCTGTCCCTCCACATTAAATTCCCTGCAGAATAGAACCAATCCCAGCACCACGAAGAAATCCGTCAATCCTGCAGGCAGGGATTTCAACAGCACGTTGGTGAGGAAGTGTCCCTTAATAATATTCTTATTCGGCTCCAGTGCCAGAATAAAGGAGGGAATTCCGATGGTAAACATGCTGATTAAGGAAATCTGGGAAGGCTCCAGCGGATAGTCCAGCATGAAAAATACGGAAAACAGGGACAACAGCAGAGAGAAAATATTCTTTACCAGAAATAGACTGGCAGACCGTTGGATATTGTTGACCACTCTCCGTCCTTCTAATACCACAGCAGGCATCTTGGAGAAATCCGATTCCAGAAGTACAAGCTGTGCCACCTGTGCCGCTGCCTCCGAGCCGGATGCCATGGCTACGGAGCAGTCTGCATCCTTTAATGCCAGCACATCGTTGACTCCATCCCCGGTCATTGCCACGGTTTTACCCGCATCCTTCAGCGCCCATACCAGTTCCCGTTTCTGGTTGGGGGTTACCCGTCCAAAAACGGTATATTTCTGCACTGCATCCTGGTAGTCCTTCTTCGTGGAAAGGGTAGTGGCATCCACATATCGCTCCGCATGGGCAATGCCTGCCTGCTTTGCCACCTCGGACACTGTCACCGGATTATCACCGGAGATTACTTTCACCTCCACACCCTGTTTTGTAAAATAGCGGAAAGTATCTTTCGCTCCCTTTCTCACCGGATTGGAAAGCAGTACAAACCCTAAGGCCTCCACAGGGGCAGTCAGAGCACCGCCCTCCAGTTTTCCAAGATAACGGGCAAACACCAGAACACGGTACCCCTGGGCACCATAGCCTTCAATCTGTTCTGCATATCGGGAATAATCATCCCGCAGAATAAATTCCGGCGCTCCTAACACCAGCTGGTCGTCCCCAAAAACCGCACCGCTGTATTTATAAGCGGAGGAAAAAGAAAACACCGTGGCTGCCTTTCGCCCGGAATTCTGGGTGAAAGCCTCCTTCATTGCCTCCATGGTAATATTATCACTGGACATCGCCTGGACAAAATCGCCCAGCAAAAAAGGAAGTTCCCGGTTAAGGGTTTCCTCCGCTGTCGGGACAAATTCCTGCACTTTCATGGTGTTTTCTGTAATAGTTCCGGTTTTATCCACACAAAGGACATTGACCCGCGCCAATGTCTCAATACATTTCATATCATGTACCAACACTTTTTCCCCTGCCAGTCGCATCACGGAAACAGCCAGTGCCACGCTTGCCAACAGATAAAGTCCTTCAGGAATCATTCCCAGAATGGCTGCTACCATGCTGGTCACACTGTTTTTAAAAGTAGCACCTGCATAGAAATACTGTTGGGAAAACAGAAGGATTCCGATGGGGATAATGGCCACACCCACCACTTTCACCAGCTTGTCCAGGGAGCGGATCATTTCCGACTGTTCGCCTTCTTTTCCCTGAGTTGCCTGGAGCGTCAGCTGGGAAATGTAGGACTCTCCCCCAACCTTAGTCAGGGTCGCCGCACATTTACCGGATACGATAAAGCTGCCGGATAACAGTTCATCCCCTGCTCCTTTCACAATCTCGTCCGCCTCGCCGGTAAGTAGCGCCTCATTCACGTTTGCCTCACCTTTTACCACCACTGCATCTGCGGGAATCTGGTTACCTGCCTCAAAAATCACCAGGTCGTCCTGAACCAGCCGGGTGGCATCAATGACCTGCCGTTTTCCATCTCTCACCACCTGGGCTTTGGGAGCATTGAGAATGGAGAGTTTATCCAGCACCTGCTTGGATCGGATCTCCTGTACAATACCAATCAAGGTGTTTGCAATAATAATGGGTAAAAAAGTTAAGTCCCGGAAGGCTCCCACCAATATGAGCAGAATTGCAATAATCAGAAAAATCAGGTTAAAGTAAGTAAAGGTATTGCTGATAATGATTTCCTTTACAGATTTCGTGGCAGAATCCACCGGGGTATTGATTTTCCCCTCGTAGATGCGCTGTTCTACCTCTTCCTTCGTCAGTCCCTGCATAGCTGTTTCTCCTAATTTGGATTTTATTTTACATCGTGAAGCTTTTTCTTTCACAGGAAAAAATGTCCTATGTAAGAAAGCAGGCGAAGGTTTTATCCTTCGCCCGCCCAAAAACCTATTCTATTATTATACGCAGTTCCACGTATTTACTCAACCATTCTTTCCTAAAGGAAATCTTAAATTTACTGTACGCCTAACTCTGCCCAACTGCCCGCTCCGATAATCGGCAGTGCGAAATCGGTGTAAGCGCTGTTGCCCTTATCCATAAATTTGAATACATCGTAAGCATACTTCGGGGAACCGTTAGCATTACGCAGACCTACTGCCATTCCGTCTCCCACAATTTCTGCTGCCTCATCCACTTGTCTGTGAATGATGACTGCCTCGATGACGGGCTGCTGGCTGGTCAGCTTATATGCATAAACCATAGCGGCTGCCTGGATCTGCTCATTGGATGCGTAAGTCGGGTTTGCAGAGGTCAGGGACATCTCGGATACGATAGTATGACGGATGGTTCCATCTGCCTTTAACATTTCCGGCTTGGTCATGTAGTTACACAGCACATCAATGTTGCTGGGGATAATCATTTTGGAATTCTCGGTGTGGTCTACCAGCTTCAAGCCTACATAAGCTGCGGGAATATTCCAGAACTGGCAGTTATTCAACGGCAGCGGATGAGGGTGGAAACTCATGCCCCAGTCGATGTCACCGGTGGATTTTATCTTTGCATTGAAAGCGTCTACCACGCTCTTACCACCATACTGGTTGGGTGTACCATCTGCAAAGTTCCATCTCTGGTCTAAGTTGATGTAAACCCGCGCGTTGGCATTGGCACTCTTGATGGCGTTATAGCAAAGTCTTACCTCTTTGGCATACAAATCGGCATATGCATTTACATCCATATTTCCAGCAAAGTGCCAGGGGTTATTGTTATTCACTTCGTTACCGATAATCCAGCTATGGATGGTGCCATGACCCTGGTTGGAATAACGCTCTGCCAGGAAATGCATTACTGCCTCAATTTTCTCCGTACCGCCCTGCTCTGCCACGTTCATGGCGTACAGACGATAACCGGCTACACGTCCAGTAGGATAAATCAAATCCAGTGTTGCAGGATTATAGGTCGCTTTGATAATCATCATCAGATGAGCACCATTGTTCTGGCACATCTTGGCAATAGCATCATACTCTGCCACAACGGTGGAATTGAAACTGTAGTTCTTTCCATTATATGTATAGTTGGTGCCACCACCCTGACAGAACCGGGTAATATCCAGTTCATAGGATGCGTAGCCTGCACCGGTATCCTTCAAATCCGATGCGTATTTCCAGTTCAGAGTAAAGCCTTTCTTTGCTCCCAGAGGAATCGCAGTGGTGTGGTTCGCTACTGCCTCAGGGTTGGTAATATAAAAGTCATTGCTGACAGATACAAACTGTCCACCCTTTAACACGGCTACCTGGAAACGGGAATACAGTTTACTGGTTGCTGTATTTACATTTAAGGGGGTAGAAAAAGCGATGGTATCTGCTTTTGCGGTTACTGCACAATAATCGGTTCTTGCACCGATTGCCACTTCATAGGGCTGCAGGGAAAACAGATAGTAGTTTCCATCGTCACTTGCCTGCTGTGCGCCGTAAGCAGTCAGCACCACATCGGTACCCTGAATCACACAGTTATTGATGGTAACCGGATAGGTTACTACGGTCGTTGCTGCTGTGGCTGTTGAAGTTGTTGCAGCTTTTTTCTTTTTGGATGCCGCCTCTGCACTTGTTCCCATGGTCATGGAGAGTACCAGAATCAGACACAGCATCAGACTCAATCTTCTCTTCATAAGAAAATCCTCCTTTTTTTCTATTTTATCTGAAATTCATCACTTTGTCGATATATACAATGCTTTTTTTACAATACAATTATCGCCGCACATCGGGCAAATAGATTTCCCGTAGGATTTCCAGTCTGCATCTGCATGGTGATGTCCCGGAAGTTTCAGATTCCGGCGGATTCCATATAGTTCTGCCACCTGTTCCGGTGTCATAAAGCCTTTCGACACACTGGTAGGGGCAGCGGTAAAGCCTTGCTTTACGCTTTTTCAATAATCCCGATTCCCAAAGGGTAAGGTCCGGTGTGAACGCCGATGGTAGCACCAATCTGGTAAATCTGGATATCCGGCACAACAAACCCTTTTTCCGTGAGAGTCTGTACCAGTTTCTCACGGAATTCTTCCGCTTCTGGCTCATCGTAACCGAACCCTACGCAGATATGGTAATTCTCAATGCAGTTGTCTGCCTCCTTCAGATAGTCCAGCAACAGATTGACCACCATGGTCATGGATTTCTTGCGGCTCCTGGTGATGCCGGAGGGGTAAATTTCCCCGTCTTTTAAGGTAATCAGGGGTTTGATTCCCAAGATGGAAACAGCCACGCCCGCCAGCTTGCCAATGCGTCCGCCGTGACGAAGATATTCAAAATCTCCTACGGTAAAGAAAATCCGTCCGGTGGACTTAATCTCGTCCAGCCGTTTCACCGCATTCTCGTAGGAAACGCCCTGTTGTTGCAGTTTCACTGCCTCCAGCACATAAATTCCCTGCAGCACGGTGTCCACCATGGAGTTGATGACGGTAATCTCCGCCTCCGGGCAGTCCTCCTGCACCATGGCTTTTGCATTCATGGCAGACTGGTAGGAACCGCTGAATTTGGTGGTAATGCAGATGCAGATAACTGCCTCTCCCCGCTCTACCACCGGCTTGAACACATCAATATAGTCCTGCACCGAGGGCATGGAGGATTTGGGGTAGACTCCCTTTTTGTCCACCATCTGCTGGTAAAAGTCCCGCACCGGAATATCTACCATTTCCCTAAGATAAGTTTTATCATCAAAAGACACATAAAACGGAACTACGGTCACTCCCAGTTTTTCTACCAGTTCTCTTGGCAGATCACAGGAACCGTCACTTATAATTGCATACTTTTTATCTTGCATGTCTGTATCTCCTTGCAGCATATCGTTTAGAATCCATTATAGGTTGTTTCGATTACTACATGCAAGCGTTTTGTCTCATGTTTTAGAGAAAGTTTAGTTTTAAGTTTGGGTCAGTCTGGTTTACAGATTCAGTTTTGCCAGTAAATCCCCCAGACCGGTGGATACGCTTTCGGAATCGGAATATTCTGCGGTTTCCACCAACTCTTCTGCCTCACCCTCGGAGGCTGCCTTGATACTGAGAGAGATTTTACCATTTTCCGTATTGAGAATTTTGGCTTTGACCTTCTCTCCTACCTTTAACACCTCGGAAGGTTTCTTGATTCGCTTCTCACATATCTGGGAAATGTGTACCAGACCGGTGAGGTCATCCCCGATATTAACAAAAGCGCCATAGGGCTGTAAACTTTCCACTGTACCCTCCACAATCGTACCCGGCACAATCATGGACACCTTGTGCTGTTTCTCATTTTCCTGCTCCTCCTGGAGTACGGATTTGGCAGAGAGAATCAGTTTCTGTGTCTCCGGGTCTACGGAAATGACTCTTACCCGTAGGGTTTTGCCCACATATTCGCTGGTATCCTCCACATAGTGGAGTGCCAGCTTGGATGCGGGGATAAAGCCGCGCACTTCTTCCACAAAAGCCACTGCACCTGCGGGTACGCTCTCGGTAACCTTTACCGATACCACCGTGCCCTGCTCCATCATTTCTTTTAAAGTCTCCCAGGCGGTCATGTCCTCCTCCGGGATGTCGTACTGCTCATATTCTTCCAGTGTTTTGTAGGATTCCTCCAGCTCTGCTGCGAAATCCGCCATGGTTTCCTGTTTTCCCATTTTATCCATACCTTCCTTTTTCTGCTTTACTGCTCTTTACATCACTATTATACACTCTTTTCTTCTCCTGTAAAAGCACATGCAGATTTTTTCCGGTGGATGTAGTATACTGGTATTATCTTAAAAAAAAACGAGGAGATACCAAATGACACAAAAAAGAATTCGGGACTATGGCTACACCGTGGGAACCCTCCCCACGGGGGCTTTGAATAAAATTACGGATGTTCCCGGCGTGCTGGTAGGACACGACACCATTAAGACCGACCGGCATAAAACCGGTGTGACCATTATTATGCCCTGTGAGGAGAACCCTTTCGTCAGAAAGCTTGTTGCCGCAGGCTTTGTCCACAATGGATTTGGAAAAACCACAGGACTTCCACAGATTGAAGAACTTGGCACCCTGGAAACACCCATTGCCCTCACCAATACCCTGAATGTGGGACTGGTTCACGATGCCTTGGTGGACTACTGTGTCTGCCGTTGTGAAAAAGAAGGGGTGTCCCTGCGCTCCGTCAACCCGGTGGTAGGGGAATGTAACGATAGTTCGTTGAATGAAATCGTAGAACGGATCGTTACCAGCGAACATGTGGAAAGTGCTTTTGCTGCTCTCACCAGAGATTTTGAAGAAGGGGATGTAGGCGCCGGAACCGGGACGACCTGCTATGGGCTAAAAGGCGGCATCGGCTCCGCCTCCCGTGAAATTGAGATAGACGGACACACCTATACCATTGGTGTGCTGGTGCAGAGCAACTATGGCTCCACCAGGGATTTTCTGTTAGATGGCAGACCTATGGGACTGGAAATTCTGAAAAAGTTGGAGGATACGGAAAAATATCCTTCCTTTGCCGAAGCAATAGTTGACCAGGGTTCCATCATCATGGTGGTGGCTACGGATTTGCCAGTCAATGAGCGCCAGCTCAAGCGAATCATCCGCCGCTGCGGTGTGGGGCTTGCCCGGATTGGCTCCTTCACCGGGCATGGAAGTGGGGAAATTATGATTGGATTTACCACCGCCAATGCCATCCCCGTAAACAACCCAGAGGGAACTTCCGCCAACAGCCTGCTATCCCAGACCATTCTCCGGGAAGATTTACTGGACACAGCTTTCCATGCTGTGGCAGAATCCACCGAGGAGGCTGTCCTAAACTCCATGGTCTGCGCCCATACCACCTCCGCTTTGGATGGACGGATTTATTATAGCCTGCGGGAGTTTCTGTAGGGAAATACAGGAAGGGCATCTGCCGTTACGCAGATGCCCTTCCTCTTCCGATATCATCGTCTTACGCTACCGCATTCGCGTTTATGGTATCAATCACCTTTCGGATTCCCATCCAGACATTCCTATCCGTAAAGATTTCCACAATACTTCCCTGGTCTGTGAAAGGAGATTCCTGAAGGACAGACAAATCTTTTAACATTCCGTTATGAACGATATATTCCACAATCTGGTTCACAAAATAAATCTGTCTGCTGTCAAGGCTGGCGTTGGTCAGATACTCTGAAAATGCCTCTTTTGCCGCATTCATATCCAGTCCTACAATTTCACGGACAAACTCACCCAGCGGCTTCGTTCCAATCTCCTGTTCGTAGTCCTGCTTTGTTCCGATTTCCTGCCACAAGATTTCTTCAAGGCTGGCAACATCTGTACTTGTTAAAGGCTGGTTGGTTTTCAGTTTTGCTATTGCAATGTTATCCTGATGCTGTCTGATATAAAACTCCGCTTTTGCTTTATATTCCTTTAATTCGTCATTTTCAAGTTCTGATTCTTTCCAATCTGTCAACAATAACTCATCCGTAAAGTTGGTTGTATACTTAACATTTTCGCGAGGTAGATATTTCATTAAACTGCGCAATTTCTCCCGAATTTCCTCAAACTCATTCATTCCTGCATTTTCCACATAGTCAGTATGAAGAATCTGGTTAATAAAGTCTGTCTGTGTCTGTATCTCCGGAATATTCGCCACACCAGCGATTGCTGTCACTTTCTCGTACAAGTCACTTCGTGCTTTCGCATATTTCTTTCCTTCTAAATATGCCAATTCAATGCCATACATAAGTGCATCAAACCGAACTGCACTCACTTCGTCTTTGTCTGGCAAAATCAACGGTGCCACTTCCTCCCGCACAAGCAGAGTATCTTCATAAGTAAGTGCCTGATAGTTTGTCTCTGCAGAGTATAAATCTACATATTTTAAATGCTGTCGAACCGCAAAATTCTCCCTGGGCAGTTCCTGCACTTTTTCGCTCATTTGTTTCACCAACAGCTTACGATAGGAAATCAGCCTGTCCACCTGATATTGAATGTCCTGCAGCTTGTAGGAAATTTCCAATTTTAAATTAAAGATTGCTCCCTGAAGTGCAATTGCATTGGCTGTTGCTTTTCCTTTATTCATCCGGAAAAACTCAAAGTTTCCACAAAAGTCAAAAATATAAAACTTCTGCTTATCTTCCCCATCAACCAACCCCGGACAAAGTCTGGTGCCACGCCCAATCATCTGCCAGAATTTTGCCTTGCTCATAACTTTCTTAAAAAAGACCAGATTTACTACTTCCGGCACATCAATGCCCGTGTCAAGCATATCTACAGAAATGGCAATCTGAGGCATTTTCTTTGCATCCGAAAATTCGTCAATCGCACTCTGGGCATAAGTCATATAGTTATCAATCACTTTTGCAAAATCTGGATAGCCCGGATATTCTGTATGAAATATTTCCAGAATTTTTTCTGCATGGTCATGATTCTTTGCAAAAATGATGGTTTTACCTAATTTCTGACCATAATCAATCTTAATTCCCTCTGTCATGAGAATATTTAATACTTTTCTGATGGTATCCTCATTAAAAATCCATTCATTCAACGCTGATGAGCTGATTGACTCCGGCAGTTTGCCATTTTCATCTTCAAAAGTTGCCTCGTATGCCTCCTTATCTTCTTCCGACAATTCATCATACACAATTCCCTGTTCCATAAATTTCAGCTGGGATTCCACGGAAATGTAATCTACCAGATAGCAGTCTTTCACCGCCTGGGCTAAATCATAACCATAAGTGGGGCATCCATCCTGCAGTTCAAAAACTTCATAGGTATTTTTATCAATTTCATCCTTGGGAGTTGCGGTAAGTCCCACAAGCGGTGCATCGAAATAGCGAAAAATATCCCTGTACTTATTATAAACGGACCGGTGCGCCTCATCAGCGTATG